>CAZSUM010000004.1:15611-22993 GCA_964610015.1 uncultured Lentisphaeraceae bacterium | reverse complement strand
GCGAACCCTTCAACACTCACTCTCGATTTTTGACGTCCTCACGCGAACCATGCGCCTGGTAGAAAACCAGATAACACGGCACGAACTGACGCTCCATCCACCTGATTTATTGATTCAACCTGCTGTTGGCGATATCTTGACACTGGAGTTTCATCGCGGCCCAGAAGCCATTGCAGCGGGCATGCATGCTGTGGACGAACTGCTTCCACAGATCAAAAAGGTTTTCGACAGTCAAAATAAGGGCGTCGTCGTAACATCACCCTCTTTAAAGCGGACAAATAAAGATGTCAAAGCAAAGACTGGAACACCTTCGCACTGAAATTCATCGCCACGACCGTCTCTACTATGTTGAAGCGCGGCCTGAGATCGGTGATGCCGATTACGATGCGCTGTATAACGAATTAGAGACTCTGGAACGTAATCACCCGGAGTGGGTCACCCCCGACTCGCCAACGCAACGTGTGGGCGGCGCACCGCTGACCTCATTTCCACAGGTGCGTCATGCCCCTCCAATGATGAGTCTCGATAAAACCCATGCTAAGGGCGACTTGTCTGATTTCGACACCTTCTTGCGACGTCAGTTGCCAACAGAAGTCTGGGACTATGTGGTCGAACCCAAAGTCGATGGTGTCGCTATTTCGTTACGCTACACCAACGGAATCCTCACCCGTGGCGCAACGCGCGGCAATGGCGAGGTGGGCGATGATATCACGGCAAACATCAAAACCATCCATTCCCTCCCGCTCGTTATTCCCGATGCGCCAGAATTACTCGAAGTCCGTGGTGAAATTTACATGACGCGTCATGGATTTGCGGAACTCAACCGACGAGAAGAAGAAGCCGGACGTGACCCGTTTATGAATCCGCGTAATGCCGCTGCCGGATCGCTCAAACAACTCGATCCACGTGAGGTAGCTCAACGTCCGCTAGATGCCATTATCTATGCAGTGGGATCTTTGCGAGGTCGTTCATTCGCAACCCACGGTAGCCTGCTGCAGCAACTGGCAGCATGGGGCTTTAAAACACCCCCTTGGCAACGACTCTGTGTTGATATTCAATCGGTCTTCGCGGCGATTGATGAACTTGAAACCATGCGCCATAGCTTTCCCTTTGAGATTGATGGTGCCGTAGTCAAGGTGAACCGGCGCGATCTCTATGCTCAGCTGGGCAGTACCGCCAAAGCACCCCGTTGGGCACGTGCGTATAAATACGAGCCCGAACGCGCAGAAACCCGCATCCGGCAAATCACCGTCCAAGTCGGACGTACCGGCGTGCTGACCCCGGTCGCAGAGTTGGAACCCGTGCTTCTTGCTGGTTCGGAAATTGCCCGCGCCACCCTGCACAATGCTGATGAGATCAAGCGTAAGGATATCCGTATCCATGATTTTGTCTGGGTGGTCAAAGCCGGTGATGTAATCCCTGCTATCGAACATGTTCGAACCGAGAAACGTGATGGCACCGAGCAGGTTTTTGAAATGCCGGCAACCTGTCCCGAGTGTGGAGAAAAGGTCACGCGCCTCGATGACGAGGTGGCCCATCGCTGCACAAACCCAAACTGTCCCGCACAACGGGTGGGGCGCCTAGAGCACTTTACCTCGCGTGATGCGTTAGATATCCGTGCCATTGGAGGAAAAGTAGCCGAAGCACTGGTGGTTCAGGGATGGGTCATTGATCCACTAGACCTCTTTTCGCTCTCGCTTGATCAACTCAATGCTTTCCGCATCGGAGACGAAACCAGCGGCACCCGTAAATTTGGCAAAAACGCGCAAACCGCCCTGGAGGCCCTTGCCGCTGCTAAATCACTGCCACTCGGACGATGGCTCTTTGCCACAGGCATCCCAAATGTTGGCGTTACCGTAGCTGATCAAATTGCCGCAGCTCATACACACTTCTCAGAGCTTCCCGACTCTCAAATACTCCATGCTGTTGTACAACTCCAAACGTTGTACGATCAAGCCATTACCGTCAACCCACGTGCAACATCGCAACCACCCAAGGATGCCGCAGATCGCGAAGCGCGACAAACGCTTTACAACCGCATATGCGGTGAAATTGGTTTGTTGGGAGATACCTTGGTTGCAGCAGGCGTTGCAACGCGAACACCCGCAACCACCCTGCCCCCGCAATACAGTTGTGTCATCAAACCCGAGGCCGCACGCGCCGTGCTCGCTTTTTTCGCTTCCGACTATGGCAAACGCTACCTTGAAAGACTTCAGGCTTTAGAGATTAACCCGAAAGCAGCGCCAAAAATGCCTCGCGCAGAGATGACTTCGCTCCCGCTAGCGGGCATCACCTTTGTACTGACCGGCACCTTCTCAAAACCACGACAACTCTTTGCCGCTCGCATCAAGGCTGCCGGCGGAGTGGTGCAAAGTGCCATCAGTCAGAATACACGCTTTTTGGCTGCAGGCCCTGACGCGCATGGAAACAAAATAGAGAAGGCCCGCAAACTCAAGACCCCGATCCTAGATGAGCATGAACTAGAAGCCCTGCTGGAGGGGGAGCCGCTACCTAAGGCACCCCCCGTCAGTGCGCAAAGTCCCGAACCTGCGATATCCTCAGCCCCCTATCAACAGCAGGAACTCTTCTAACTTACAGATCTGTGGTCCCGCGGAAGACGTCACGGTAAGCCCGAATAACGCTTACTCGCCTGCTAGGGCACCTTTCTTCATCTGAGGGAAAAGGATCACATCACGAATGACTTCTGTGCCGGTGAGCATCATCACCAATCGGTCGATTCCCATGCCAAGACCACCGGTGGGGGGCATCCCGTGTTCTAGAGCTGTAATGAAATCTTCGTCAACCTTCTCTGGATCGTCACCCGCTTGATCGGCAAATGCGGCACGTTGCAACATCGGATCGTTTTGCTCCGTGTAACCGGGGCAGAGTTCTTTACCTGCTACCACAAACTCAAACACGTCCACTAACTCCGGGTTATCTTCACACACTTTGGCAAGGGGCACAAATTGATGCGGCAGGCGCGTGACAAAAGTCGGCTGACGCAGTTTCTTCTCGACCAGCTTGCCATAGACTTCATGCGTCACCAGTAAGTGATTCCAACGGGGATCAACCGTGACACCCGCAGCTTCTGCACGCGTACGGACATCCGTTTCGGAAAGCTCAAACCAGTCCGCACCCATCACCTCACGTACCGCATCATGATACGTCACCTCACGATAAGGCGGCGTAAAACTGAGTTGTTCACCCGTCTCGCCATAAGCAACCTGATCCGTGCCGAGAACGTTGTGACACAGATGCGGTAAGAGTCCTTCTATCAACGCCTTCATAGACCGCATATCGCCATACGCCTCGTAAACTTCAAGGACCGTGAATTCAGGATTGTGCGTGCGGTCAATGCCTTCATTGCGAAAATCTTTGCCGAGTTCAAAGATCTTATCCATGCCACCTACAATTAACCGCTTCAGATAGAGTTCAGGCGCAATACGCAACACCATCTCGGTATCCAGTGCATTGTGATGCGTAAAGAACGGTTTTGCGGCAGCACCCCCTGCCTGTGACTGCATCATAGGCGTCTCGACCTCCACAAAACCGCGCGTGTGCAGGAAGTTACGAATCTCCGCCAGAATCGCGCTACGCTTCATAAAGCGATCTCGCGAATCACGATTCATCATCAGATCCAAATAACGTTTCCGATAGCGCTCTTCGACATCCTGTAGACCATGAAACTTTTCTGGGGGTTGTAAGATCGCCTTGCTCAACAACGACCACTCATGCACCTGAATGGTGGGTTCGCCTGTCCGTGTTTTGAAACAACGCCCAGACACACCAATAAAATCGCCCAGATCCAGATAAGCAAAAGCCTCAAACTGCTCAGGCGAAAGAACATCTTTTTTGACGAAGATTTGAAAACTGTCCGTGCCATCATTAAACGTGGCAAAAGCGGCCTTGCCCATACGACGAATGGTCATTAACCGTCCTGCGGCACGAACTTCGCGTTCTTCTTCAAACCCCGCACGAATGTCAGTCAACCGCGTACGTTCAAACGCGTGCCCATACGGTTTGAGCCCCAAGCTCTCTATTTTACGCATGTTGGCGATGCGTTGCTCGCGATACTCGTTTAACAATAGTGGTTCCGATTGCTCAGACATCTCATTCATCCCTTCCTTGAAAAATGGGGGTTAGTGTAACAAACCATGACTGGCATTGCCACTAATCACGCATCCAGAATGCCGCTTCATTGGTGGCGAGTCGACCCTCCCGCATCTGCTCGAGAATAATAGACATCTCCACTTTGCGAGGAATGCCTTGCGGTGTAGCAGGATCAAAGGTCGGCGCTGGTAGCGCATTTGTTGTCGACAAAGGCATAAGCGGGGTAAGGGCATTTTCAGAAAGCACCGCCTCGGGTACCTTACTGCGAGCGAAAGAATCGTGATTGGCCACGACTAAATCCTTGACCTCCGCACTCAGCGCCAGCAGGGTCAGCAACAAAGCCATGCCCGTAGCCAGACGCGCCTCCTGACGCCCGCCCAGTACCAGACAGGCCAATCCAAACGTCAAAACAACAAAGAAAACGAGCGTCTGCCAAAGCCCCGCCAGCGGCACCAGCACAACAAAGGTTACACCTGCGAGCGCAGCCCCCAAGGCATCTGCCAAAACAAACCGTGCCGCAGTCTGTGCGGAGCGTTCCTTTTGCAAAGCCAAGCTGAGCGGCACAGCCGCACCCGCTACCGCACCAATCGGAAAACAGAGCAAGACCATACCAAAAGCAGTCAGCATCTTTGATGAATAGGATAAAACCCCTAGTGCCAGCAGTGCCTGCAACACGACACTTCCTAAGAGGAATCCGCAAACCACCCATATCCGTTGCCGGACCCATTGAATCAGCCCCTCAGTCACACGGTTCCCGCAAAAAAGTCCTGCTAGATACAGACAACTGGCAGCGCCAGCCCAAAGATATAAGGAGCCAAACTGAACCTGCAAACGATAGAGCACCACCAGTGACGACACCAACCCCAAAGCGCCACAGGCTGCCAGCCAAGCAGCCACCAGTCGCTGCGAAACCGTCACGCCTCTTCCTAACACAACAGGCAGTAACCAAAGCCCGGTCACAACCAGAGAAATCAAGCGAAATCCTGTTCGCGACTGAAGAGTCAGAAATTGCTGTCCCAACTGTGTAGCCGGATGATCACGCCGCACAGCATCAGCTAATCCGTAGGCCAACACGGTTTCAACAGCGACCTCCTCCGGCGGATTGATCACATTTCCAGAACGGAGCACAGCGAGTTCGTCGCCCCACAGCTTGGCACGGTGCGGATCGTACAGGGGGACCACCGCCGATGCCGGAAAGAGAGCCTCCTTTTTCAGCATGGCAAATCGTTCAGCAGCCACCTCGGGTGCATAAGCCAACCCCGAGACCTGGGCCGCGACCCACCAACCCCCACCTCCAGCAGCCAAAAATCCATCTTCTGGCCAGACCTGACGCACATGTTGTAACGTTGCATCAAGCAGCGCCCGACGCTCACACGTCAAAATCGCCTCATCGCAAGCCAATCCATAGAGCATCACACCACGACGATTGACCAGACCCCGAATCCGCTGTAAAAACGCGCATGTACGCCAATCCGCACCAGCCAAAGACGTCGCTGCAGGCGGAAATACCAAAACAGCGTCAACCGATAAAGATGAAAAGAGTTCCAAATATTGACGCGGGGAATAACCAGCCGCACGCACACGTGTCGCAATCTGAGAGTCACGCACAGCCTCAAGCATCTTGACGCCGTATGTCGCATCCGATGGACACCAAACCACATCGATATCAGGTCTCAGACGCTCAAGCGCGAGCCCTACGGCCAGTGGCGCTTCTCCTAGAAGCACAACCGAGCGGGCATAGGGACGTTGCGAAAGGAGCAAGACCGCAAGGTTTAAAGATTGCTCATACTCAGGGAGCATTTCACTCACACCGCGTGAACATAACGCATAAAAGGTATCCCCCTGCTTGCCATAAAAAGTAGTGCCTGCCCCCGTCTCAAAACGTCCCGCAGGTGGCGTGCCTGCGGGGAAATAACGGTACCATTCACTCACATCACGCGGATCAGGCGGCACCCCGTTAACCAATAACAGTAAGACCACCAGCCCCCCCAGCGTCGCACCGAGCGCTTCCCACGCAAAGGCATGACTGATATTTTCATGACACGCCGTTAACCGATAGGCCACGGCAGGCAGGACAAAGCCACTACAAAAACAGAAGGGGATATTCGCCAAAAGGCAACCCAACACCAAACCCGTGATCGGGAAGCTCAAGTATGTGGGGATTCCCATCCAAACGCGGAGATGGCTGATCAGCGCATACTGTAGAAAGTAAAGTCCCACACAGACAGGCGGCACCAGCCAAAGCTTTGTCGACAAAAACGCTGTTATCCGCACGCCCCGACGCGTCGAGGCCACGGCCGCACCGATTCCCATCCAGCAGAGCCAGCAGGAGAAAAACAACGCAACCCCGATTTCTGTAGACTCAAAACACCACAGAAATCGTCGTAACAACAACGTCTGCGCCGCCAGCGCCGCGGCGCCACAAAAGGCAGCGACACCCATCGCCGATAAAGAAGCCCGTCGCATGATGTCTCTCCGCCTATTTCACCCCATGTCAGAGGTTATCGAAAGTCTGACCTGGCACCGGCGCCACCACTTGATTGACGCCATGCTGTTTGACCAATTCAACCATTGCCGACACCTTATCTTCTTCACCGTGCACAGCAAAAACATGCTTCAGACGTTCGCTTTTAACCTTGTCAAACCACTGCATCAGCGCCTTACGATCCGCATGCGCTGACAGCGCATTGATGGTGTGTACACGCGCCCTCAATTCAAATTCATCCCCTAGAATCTTCAGCGGAGAGTGTTTTTCGACAATGCGTCGTCCTAACGTGTTCTCAGCCTGATAACCAACAATCAGAATGATGTTGCGTGGATCGCTAATGGTTTGTTTAAGGTGATGGAGCACACGACCTCCTTCACACATCCCCGATGCCGCAATAATCACCATCGGCCCTGGTTTGTCATTCAATCCCATTGACTGCTCAGGCGTCTCAATAAACTGGAGTCCGGGGAACTTCATGGGATCAATTCCTTGCCGCAAAATGTCCGAAGCTTCTTCATCATAACATTCGCGGTGGCGGGTATAAATCTTCGTGGCTTTAAGTGACAAGGGACTATCCACATACACCGGCGTACGAGGCAACCGTTTCTTTTCGTACAAGCGATTGAGAGCATAGAGAATATGTTGCGTCCGACCAACACTGAAAGCCGGAATCACCAGTTTGGAGTGTTGCTGATGAATATCCTCGATAAAGCCCTTAAGCCGTCCTTCAACATCATCAACCGAGGGATGATCGCGATCCGCATAGGTACTCTCAATCAAAAGA
>CAZSUM010000004.1:9775-15601 GCA_964610015.1 uncultured Lentisphaeraceae bacterium | reverse complement strand
CGCGCCTTGCGGATAGTCATAATCCCTGAGAATCGGCCTGTTCGGCTGTCCAAGATCGCCGCTGAAGAGTAAGCGACTTGTCTTGCCAGAGTCAGCGCGAACATCAAGCTGAACCAAAGCAGAGCCCAGAATATGCCCCGCATTGTGAAACATCAGTGAAACCCCATCTCCCAAATCAACCTGACGCTTGAGCGGTTCCGGCTCAACCTGTGAAAGAATCTTGCTGACATCTTCCTGTTCATAAAGCGGCTCAAAGAGATTTTTACCCTGACGGGCCCGTTTCTTATTCACATACTCAAGATCACGTGACTGAAGATAGGCCGAATCTCGCAACATAATATCACAGAGATCCGCGGTAGCGGGTGTACAGTAGACCTTCCCTTTAAACCCGTTACGCGCAAGGGTCGGCAGGTTACCACTGTGATCAATATGTGCATGCGACAACACAACCGCATCAATCGTTTGAGGGTCCACAGCCAACTGCCGGTTCTTTTCAAAGGCCTCTTTACGATGCCCTTGGAACAAACCGCAATCTAACAAAATCCGCTTGCCGTTCGCCTCCACCAGATGCATGGATCCCGTAGTGGTTCGTGCCGCGCCATGAAAGGTCAGTTTAATCATCTTTTCCTCCTGATTACCGATCAGATTAGTTGAACACATCATAAACCCGACCTTGATCAAAAAACAATCTATTTAACCAGAATGCCGAACGCGCGCATGACCTCACAATAAATGCCACCGAAAGGCTTGGCTTTAACTATTGGCTTCTTCCCTGAGGACGGGACGCATCCCCCTTCGGGACGCCGTAGCCTTGGCAGAGGTGCCGAGGCGTCCGCAGGTCCCTGTTTTGTCCGCCACTGCACAATGCAAGCTGTGCTATACGGACAACTCGATCCTCTTCCCCCAAACTAATGCACTAATTCACTAATGAACTAATGCACCTTCCCCTCTGATAGGGACTGTTACAACGTGACGCCATCTTTGAAGATAGCGATCTCCTTGTACCCATTGAGCTCGTTTTTGGTTTTTATGTTTCCAGATGCCATATTGATGATGTACTCAAAAAAATCGGCTGCAAGTTTTTCCATTGGTGTCTCTTCAACAAGCGCGCCGGCATTAAAATCAATCCAGTTGGCTTTCTTCGTAGCTAATTGGCTGTTTGTGCTGACTTTAACGGTTGGAACGGGTCCACCAAAGGGGGTGCCTCGCCCTGTTGTGAAAAGCACAGCCTGTACACCCGCGGCCACCAACACCGTTGTCGCAACCAGATCGTTCCCTGGACCGGTTAGCAAATTTAAGCCATGCTTGAGCACTCGGTCACCATACGCCAAAACATCAACGATGGGGCTTGAGCCACCTTTTTGTGTACACCCAAGCGATTTGTCTTCGAGGGTAGAAATGCCGCCTTTCTTATTACCAGGCGATGGATTCTCATAGACGGGCTGATCATATTTCATAAAATATTTTTTGAAATTATTAACCATCGCCACGCAGTCATCAAAGATCTCTTTTGTCAGACACCGTGCCATAAGCAAGGTTTCTGCACCAAACATTTCAGGGACTTCCGTTAGAACGCTTGTGCCGCCTTGTGCAATCAGCATGTCTGAAAAAACACCAACCAATGGATTGGCGGTAATCCCTGACAAGCCATCCGAGCCCCCACATTTAAGCCCAATCTTTAACTCGGAAACCAAGCAGGGCTCTCTTTGCGCACGTCCTGCATTCGCAATCAGCTCGTTCATGAGACGTCGGCCTACTTCAAGTTCATCGTCACACTCTTGGGTAATCAGGGTCTTAACCCGGTGGGCATCAAATTCTCCAAGTACTTTTTTAAAGGACTCCATGTTGTTGTTCTCACAACCGAGCCCAATCAGCAGAACACCACCGGCATTGGGATGTTTTGTCAAACCAGCAAGGATCTGCTGTGTAGACACATGGTCAGTTCCTAGCTGTGAACAACCGTAAGGATGGGAAAAGGCAACAATATCATCAATCTTCTCCCCCCTCTTTCCCTGAAATTCTTTTGCCAACAACTCGGCGGTTTTATTTGTGCATCCAACCAAGGGAATAATCCAGATCTCGTTGCGAATACCGACTTCACCCGTCGCTCTTTTGTAGCCCATAAAGGTCTTTGAGCATACGTCATGTTTAACTGGCGAAACCGTTGGACGATAGTCATATTCGTCAACCCCACATAATGTCGTTTTTATATTATGTGTGTGGACCCACTGCCCTTTTGCAATATCTCGAGTCGCATATCCAATGGCATTGCCATATTTAATAACTTTCGAACCTGCTGGTATATCCTGCAAGGCCACTTTGTGTGCCTGAAGAATAACCTCTTGTGTCGTAACATTAAATTCCTCAAGCTTAAAGCCTTTAGCTAAATCTGATAAGGCCACCGCAACTGAATCTTTGGGGTTTATTCTTATGTATTGTTTCATCGTATAAAGGTCTCTTGTGCTTCAGTTAAGACGCTGTGGGCAAGCCAGCGTTTGCTTGAACCAGTTCTTTTACCGTTGCTCTAGATCCAATGGTCAGAATGCTTGTTAGATTTGCAATGACTGCATCCACAAAGCCTTCCACACAGGTCAAGTCTTGCCCCCAGAAATCGACATTACACAAGGTCTCTTCAACCAAAGCAGGAACATCCTGTTCTTCTTCAAAAAGCTCCCACTGTTCGTCAAAGAATTCAAGAATCTCTTCGCTATCTTTAATCGTGTATCGGTTTGATTCCCGTGTGCCTTCAAACACATGTTCGTTCATGTGGCCGCGATAGAAGGCGATCAGTGCGGCCATAGAATAGGTCATGGCCACCGGCAGTTTGTTCTTCTGGTCAACATATTCAAGAAATGATGGCAGCACACGAACTTTCCATTTTGAGACCGAGTTTAACGATATCGAAAGTAATTCGTGACGAATATATGGATTGCTGAAACGCTCCATGATTCCTGCTGCAAAGTCTCTGTTACTTTCCTTATCCCCCGCCAATATCGGAAGCACTTCATCAAACAGAACTTTGTTTAGATAGCGCCCAAACACCTCATCTTTTACCATATCCCCCACCGTGTCGACCCCGCCTAGATATGCGCCTGGCATACTTGACGTGTGCGCGCCATTCAACATTCTGACTTTACGTGTGCGGTAAGGGGTCATATCGTCAGTCCATACAACATTGAGCCCAACGTCATGAAAAGGTAACTCTTGAGCAAGCGCTTGAGGCCCCTCAATGACCCACAGATGAAAGATCTCTCCCGTATCTATCAGCGTGTCTTTATACCCCAGCGCTTGACACATCCTTTCCGCCTCTTCGCGTGGGTATCCAGGAACAATTCGATCTACTAGGGTATTTAAAAACTGGCACGTGTTCTCAAGCCAACCCACGAAAGCACGCGATAAATTCCACTCTTTTGCATAGTGCAAAATGTGTTTTTTGAGGATATCACCATTTCTATCAATCAACTCACAGGGAATGATGACAAGACCTTTGTCATCGGCACCATTGAACTTTTCCCAGCGTTCAAAGAGTAGTCTCGCTACTTTTGCCGGAAATGTGTTGGGGGTCCCTGTTTTACAAAAATCCTCTTTCGAAAATGTGATGCCAGCTTCGGTCGTGTTTGAAAACATAAACCGGAGTTCTGGCTGTCGGAACAGCTCAAGGAGTTCGTCCCAGTTCTGATAGGGATTAAGCCCATTCTTGATGGCTGTGATCACGCGTTTCTGCTCTATCTTTTGGTTGTTCTGAATTCCTCGCAAAAATAACGTGTAGAGCCCATCCTGATCATTCAGCATATCAACCAGCCCCTGTTGAATCGGTTGTACCACGGTAATGCTGCCATTAAATTTTCCGTGACGATTGAGCTCGTCAATCATCCAATCAATAAAAGCTCTAAGAAAGTTGCCCTCCCCAAACTGAACAGCTCTCACAGGTAATGGGTGCAGGGGACCGATTGTGACATCTTGGGGAAGTTTAAAGTCTGTTTTTTCAAATAAAGTTCTGTTTAATTTCTGCATTATATTTCCCCGTGTTTCTCAATTTACGCACTCATTGCGTAAGTTTTGAAAATGTAGAACTTCTTAAGCATGTTCGCAATTAAATTCAGCCTTTAGCTGATTTAGCGCGTTGCCTCATAGAACAGGATAAGACTCAGGTCGAACAGATAAATGGGATTCCGAGCGTGACCCCAATCTTCTCCCGCGCGGAACGCAGGACAGAGACAGGGACCTGCGGACAACTCGGGGAGACATCCCTACCGCCGAATGTCGAGTGCCGAATGTCGAGTGTCGAAATGACGAGGCATAGCGTCCGCGTAGCACAAGAGGTCAGATAACACGCGGTTACTGAAAAATAATCAATGTACCCGAAGGCTTAAGGGTCATGAGCACATCCTTGAAGATGCCTGAGTTCTGCCCATAATCAAAGGAAGCGTTGTCCAAAATCGCAAACGTGATGTAGCGATCGACAGGATCGAGCTTGATTCGAAAGCCCTCTGACGCATCCGCTCGTTTCTTTGCACTGCTGATGAACTTTAGGACTCCATCTACCCAGACACCACCACACATCGTATAACCCGTGTTTCCCATTTCACCGGACATACCGAAACGTCCTGTGATCACCATTGGATTTAAACTTCCTTACAAAAGATAGGAGCGAATTTTGGTTGTGTCAAAGGTGACGAATTGATTCGCGTGTCCGCCAAAGCCGTGGTTAGCGAATCCTTGATCGCGCAATGTCCAGTAAGCCAGCGTATTGGTAGGTTCCGTCTGTCCATCGCCTTCAACCCACAGCGGCGGATATCGATTAAAACCTGCTGGGCCCGCATAAGTGTATCCCAGAATACCTGAGCCGAAGGCTCCGATCACAGAAGTTATCGGTCCGTGGACGTAGGGAGCGAAACTGATTGTCGCGCCAGCCCGCGTGTAGTTGGCAACAGCAGATTCGTTGGCATTGGTGGCAATGAATCCAACCAGCTCCACCATACCATCCCCAGGCGCTGTACCATCCGCATAATCCACATAAGCTGTCGAAATAACAGTTTGATTCGTAAGCGCCATCGCCATCCTGATTGGTCTGCCAGATAGAGATCTCAAGCTGAGTGAAAGATCCCTGACAAAACACATTGAGATCGTCTGGAGTCGCCTCAGACGGGACGATCTTGATCCGCCACGGATATTTGGCCCCATTCGTCTTGCCATTCACTTCATGTTCAGCCGCACACTTCACAAATGCGTTATCACGGGTCGCATCCTTACAAGGCACCCCACCGCTGGCCGAATCCAACCCTGAGAAAACTCCCGTGGTCCCAGGATTTCCACGACCCGACTGATAAAATCCACCATTGTGGCCTGTAATCTTAACTCCTATCTTGAGATTCTCATAAACACGGTTCATGTCGTAGCTGAACCGAAGATAATAGACGCCGGGGGTCAGCTCATTCAGTGCCGCAATGACAGACGAGCCCTGACTTGCCTGCTCCAATGCTGTGCCGGTAGCCCATCCATTTGTCGTGCTATCCCACATTCGCATAATCCGATTAACCATAACCACCTCACTGAAATATATCGAACCTAACCTAACCAAGATTCACAGCATGTCATCATCCAGCAATAATTTAATTATTATACATAGAGCATACATATAGTCAACCGCCCCCCTTCATTAACCGGGCGTGCGCAACAAGGATTTAATAACAAACTAACTGCTGTGCGCAGGCCTTGAGCGACATCTCTGGAAGACCGTACTTCGCACCATGCAACGCAAAATCACAAACAACAGATTCCTCTTTTTTCAGATTTAAGAAATTGTCCAGATACATCTCGAACTGC
>CAZSUM010000004.1:0-9765 GCA_964610015.1 uncultured Lentisphaeraceae bacterium | reverse complement strand
GGGGAGACATCCCTACCGAAGACACGCATAGCACCGCATGGTAGAGACAAGGGACGCATCCCCCTTCGGGACGCCGGTGCCTTGGCGGAGGTGCCGAGGCGTCCGCTCGCAAATCCCTAACCGCAGCGCTCTATCCGCTATGTGCTACGGACGCCTCGGTACGCCGTTCCGTGAATGCTTTGGTTCGCTTCTTTTCCTTATTCTTGAAACATCTAGCGGTAAGGATACTCATCAAATCTTATTGGCTTGTCTGTAAAGCGCGGATCTTTGGTTGTCTTTAGATACTCAACCAACTGTGAGCGTAGCTCCGTAATGGTTTTACGGTACTCGGGATTATCTGCCAGATTATGTGTCTGGTCGGGATCGTTTTCACAATCATACAGCTCGACTGCTCCTCGCTTGGCGAAGCAGAAGTCATAGAATTTATTCTTATCGGCGTCATTTTTCAGCTGCATGATGAATGACTTTGTCGGCCCATTATCACAATCGGTATGCTTTCCCATCTTGTGGGTGGCCCCCTCTGGCACACCTGCAGGCCAACGATCTGGTTGCAAATTCAGAATAAGCAACCATTTGTCCGTGCGAATAGCGCGAGCTGGATAACCGGCAATGGAAGGCTGTTTCTGCGCAGGCGTATGTCGTTCCCTGCCGAAGACCATGTAATTGCGCGTGCGTTCCACACGTCCTGTGTTCTCAGATTGAAAAATGGGTAACAGTGAATGTCCGGTCATATCCTTCGGCACTTCTACGCCTGCGGCCTCGAGAAATGTTGGGGCCAAGTCTGTGAATGAGACGAAGTCCGTCACACTGCGATTCGGTTTGACCGTGCCTCCCCAACGAACTGCAAGAGGTACACGGACACCCCAATCGTAGAGGTTACCTTTGCAACGAGGGAACGGCATGCCATGGTCGCCGGTCATAACAATAATTGTGTTGTCCAGTTCGCCAGTTTCTTCAAGCAGCTTGATGGCCTTGCCAACATCCGTATCCCAACGCTGCACTTCGAAATAGTAGTCTGCTATATCACTACGTATCTCCTCTGTGTTCGGGTAAAATGTCGGAACATTCACGTTGTCGATTTTGATTCCGCTCTTGCCTCCGCTTCCCTTGACATATCCGCGATGAGGGTCGCTGGTGCCAAACCAGAAACAAAACGGTTTACTTTTGTCACGACTCTGCATGAATGAATTGAAGTCGCTGTCAGGTCCACAAGGATGTTCAGAGTATCCCCCTTTCTTGAAATTGCCCGGCCCCCATGCTTTGCGCCAGTGACCTATCTCGTAGCCAGCCTTTCTCAAAAGGAACATGAAGTTTGGACACCGTACATCCAATGTGCCATAGAGATTTGCCCCTTCTTCAAGGCGGTAAAACTGCTGCCCGGTCAGCAGTGCATTACGACAGGGAGTACACGAAGGACTGGAAACAAAAGCATGTTCAAAAAGAATGCCTTCCTTTACTAGGCGGTCGAATGTCGGTGTTGTGACGACCTTGTCGCCGTATGCTTCAGCATGCGGCCAGCCCCAGTCATCGGCCAGGCAGAAGAGAATATTGGGTCTGGCAAGCGTCTTGGGTTCGGCTGCCATCAGACTATTAAGCGACATTGCCATGATACTAAGTGTAGCGGCCACCCTAAAAAAACGGCACCGGCTAGCTTTCTTTTGTTTCATTATGTTTCCTCTAAAGCGAACAGTGTTATTGAACCGACTTTGCGAAAGCAACAAACACTTTTCGATTACTTAAATAATATAATATCAAGTTTACGGGGCAAGCGTCTTGCGAAAAGCTTACCTAGCGGACAACAAGGACATCGGATAGATTCGAACGGCGGCTGTTCGGACGCCTCGGCACCTCTGCCCAGGCTACGGCGTCCCGAAGGGGGAGGCATCCCTACCAGAATGCGCCGCCCACGCGGTAGGGACGCCTCCCCGTCACTTCGACGCGCAACACATAAATGGTCTGTGCGGGCATCCATCTGGCTTGTTCTGCGATTTCTCTGTTCGAATTCTCTGCGGGGTCTTGTGGCACTGTGATGCTGTCTCAAGAGTCATCCGGTTTATCGTGGAGCGACACGTTTTTAGCCTAGTCCCAACCTGCTGATCTGTGCTATAAGAACAAAGCATATATGTCACTAAATCCATGGCTTGAAATCAAAGGTTTGAAAACTTGGTTCCCTGTTAAAAAGGGAATTCTGGCTCGCACTGCGGGCTTTATCCATGCCGTGGATGGGGTTGACCTTGAACTCAATCAGGGAGAAACGCTGGGGATTGTCGGCGAATCGGGTTGTGGAAAATCAACACTGGCCCGAACGCTCTTGCGCCTTGAGCGCCCCTGCGCGGGCACAATCACGCTCGCTGGCAAGAATGTGTTAAGCTTGCGCGGTTCAGCATTGCAGGTGTATCGCCGTAAAGTGCAGGTCGTTTTTCAGGACCCACACGCCTCGCTCAATCCACGCCATACGGTTCTCGACCTCCTAACCGAAGCCATGCTGAGCCATGGTCTTGTTACCCGTGAAACACGACACGAGGCCGCCCTTCGGCTCCTTGATCAGGTTGGTCTACCGCAAGATATTTTGGACCGCTACCCGCATGCATTTTCTGGAGGCCAGCGACAACGTCTTTGCATTGCACGTGCACTGGCGCTTGGGCCGGAGTTGCTGATCTGCGACGAAGCCGTCAGTGCGCTGGATCTCTCGGTACGCGCCCAGATTCTCAACCTGCTGCAAGATCTCAAACAGCGTCATAATCTGGCCTATCTTTTCATTACTCACGATATTAGTGTCGTGCAGCATCTTGCCGACCGCATCGCGGTGATGCGTGCCGGAAAGATTGTTGAGACGGGTTCCACCGAACGTGTGTTGGGAACCCCACACCATCCCTACACAAAGCTGTTGCTCAGTGCGGTGCCACACATTGGCGTCCCCCTTGCAGACCTGCCAGAACAGGCCTGTGAGCTTCAGCCCTAAACCCAAAAGATCTGACTATGAGAACTCGCTTCATTGCATCTCTTGTTGCATGGTGTTTCTTCGCCACCATCGGCTTGGCTGATTTTCTAGCCACAACAGATGCAAGCCTCCTGATTTCCGAACCCAATCTCCAATTCACACCACAACTCTTTACACCCTTCTGGCAAAACACAAGTGCCACCGGTGATCTTAAACGTGACACAGACGGAGCGTATCACTTCACCCTCACCACACCTAAAACAAGTCGCATCCAGGGAAACGTCCACTATCAACAAACCAGCTCTAACAGCCTTGCGGTTTGTTATACCTTTATTCCTGAAAAAGAGACATCCTTGAATGCGCTGTTTATCGGCACTTCGCTGACGCTTCCGGCCTGGCTTGGATGCCAATGGATAACGGATCAAAAACACGGTGAACTGACAGAGGAACAAGGCGCGCTGATCCTCTGCTCGACAACAACCCGCTCATTAAAACTCGTTGGTAAACAGCACGGGCAGCAACTCACCCTCACCTTCCCTGAGCCCACCCAGATTATGTTACAGGATAATCGCCGATGGGATCCCAGTTTCGCGTTACGCATTGGGTATAACGGCGCGACCCGTCATTTTCAGGCTGGCACCCCCTACACCATCCGTTTCGTGCTCACAACAACCTCTGCACAAAAACTCGTTCTTGATGCGCCCCTGACACTCCTTGCTGGACCTGATTGGATCCCGCTTCAAAATGATCCGAACATCCTATCCGGCTCAGCGCTCGACTTTTCGCAGATGGGATTTACAGATGCGCCAGCAGGGCGTTATGGTCGGGTTGTTGCACGACAGAGCCACTTTGAATTTGAGAAGAAGCCCGGTATCACACAGCGTTTCTATGGAGCGAACCTCTGCTTTACCGCAAATTTTCCAGACCCCGATATGGCAGCGACCCTAGCCGCACGGTTTGCCCGAATTGGGTATAATACGATCCGACTCCACCACCACGACAATGAATTAGTAAAGGGCTCCCCAGATGGCACAACCATCAATCCTGATAATCTAGCACGACTTGATGCGCTGATGGCCGCCTGTATCAGCAATGGCCTCTATGTAACTACAGATCTATATGTTTCACGCCGTGTCCCTTGGCGCTCGATTGGCATTGACCGCCAAGGCACGATTGACATGAACGTTTTTAAGATTCTGATTCCCGTGCACGAAGGCGCTTTTGAGAATCTTAAAACCTTTACCCGTCAATGGCTTGGACACGTCAATCCGTATACCCATCGTCGCTATGCCGATGAACCGGCTCTTGCGTGGCTTGCGATGATCAATGAGGGCAACTTCAGCAACTTCGTTACCCTCATGCCTAACATTCCCGAATGGCGACAGGCTTGGCGCACCTGGCTCAAAGCGCGTCAAACTGCAGAGCCCAACACCTATGCTGATATTTCCGATGAGATTCCTAGTAATATTTACACGCAAAACCGACATACCACAGCGTTCCTACTGTTTCTGAATGAAACAGAGAATCATATGATGGCCCGCTTGAAAGATTTTTTGCGAAACGAAATGAACTGCCATGCGCTGGTTACAGATCGTAGCTCTTGGACAAATCATGCTTCAGACCAAGCAACTCGCGCACATGCCTATGATTATGTCGATGATCACTTCTATGTTGATCACCCACATTTCATTGAGAAGCCTTGGCGTTTACCGAGTCGCTGTGACAATCAAAATCCAATCAAAAACAGTTCCCTTGGCGCTCAACGTGTGGTTTTTACCCGTTTACTTGATAAACCCTTCACGATTACTGAGTACAACTACTCCGGTCCCGGACGCTTCCGTGGTGTTGGCGGAATTGCAACTGGCACCATGGCGGCTCTGCAGGATTGGTCCGGTATCTGGCGATTTGCTTACACGCATAATCGCGAGGCCTACCAGAATCCTCAAGGAAGCGCGATGGGATACTTTGATCTGTTGGGAGACCCGCTCTCGCTCGCAGCTGAACGTGCCTCGCTCTGCCTTTTTCTACGCAGAGATCTTGAACCCCTTCAAAAAAGCTACGCGCTTCTCCTCCCTGAATCTGACATTCTGAGCCTGCGGGAGAAGATGCCAAAAAATAGTACAGATTGGCCGTGGCTGAGTTGGTACGCGCGAATGGGAACATGGGTCGCCGACACCTCCCCCGCAAACATCACGTGGTCTGGTCGCTTCCCTCTTGTTTATGAAAAAACCTCTAACGATCTTCGTGCACAAATTCTGAAAGCCCCTTCCCCCCTCTGGCCTATTGCTGGAGATGGCGCGGTTCAGATTGATCCTGCAAACGGTCGCTTGATCCTCAACACGCCCCGCACCTGTGGCGGCTTTACAGAAACCGGAACCGTAACAGCCGGTTGCCTCACATTTGACGTTGGCACGACCGCAGCGACCGTCTGGATCAGCGCGCTCGATCAGAACCCCATAAAAAAAGCTTCCAGACTCCTCCTGACCCATTTGACGGATGTGCAAAACAGCGGCATCCAATATGGTCAACACTCACGTCAGACTCTGCTGGCATGGGGTACCCTTCCCCATCTGGTTCGAAATGGGCACGCCCATATTCGCCTGCAACTCGCACCTGAAAAAAGTTATCGGGTCTATACGCTTGCCACAAATGGACGTCGTATGGGAGAACTTCCAACCAAATGGGAATCCGACCAGCTTTACTTTACTGCGGCAGTCGACCACCTAACAGAGAGTGCCTCACTGTTTTATGAAATTGTGGCAGAAGACCCCTCAACCGGGCCGTGAGGATTGCCATTCTTAGGGCAAGCCGCAAAACAGCGTGCACAGGCAATACAACGGGACTGATCAACCTCGTGATACTCCCGCCGCCGCAAGCGCGTGAGTTCCAAAAGACGCCAAATCATAACAAGCCCAATAAAGAAACCGGCCAAAGCAGAACCCATCTGAAACCGCCGTATTGTTTTGGAAACCTGAACCGTTAACGCCTCACGGCTCAGTCCCGAACGCTTAAAAGCCTCAACCTCAGGATACAGATCCTGCTGCGCTTCAGGCACATGTTTTACCCGTTCAAAGACCTGAACAACCGGATGTGCTTGAGCCAAGGCGACGCCGCTCAACCATCCCGCCGTTCCCCATGCCGCCAGTAGTAGCGGCGAAAGCGCAAGCAACGTGACAAAAGAACGGAACTGCCGGGTTCTTGCTACACTATTAGGGGCTTCACGCGGAACGGCAATCGCATCAACAGGACAAGTCCCAACACAAAGTCGGCAATTGATGCAAGTTTCGGGTGTGACCACAACCGGACGCCATGCTAAGCGTGCACAAAACTCCAGCAACACCCCGTAAGGACAAAAATAGCGACAATACGGGCGGGCAATCACCATGCCAATCAGCAACACCGCCATACCTCCCAGTAGCAACGCCAAAGGAGCACTGCGACGGAAAAATCCAACAAATGGATCGGTCCGACAAATCAGAAACCCCGCGCCATTCACTGACGCAACGACACCGACCGACAACACCATCAAAGGAATCAGTCGCAACACCGCATCCAGCATAGCAGGCACACGTTGCGGTTTGACAATAAAGAGATCCTGTAAAATACCCAACGGGCAGACTGCGCCACAGAAAACTCGTCCAAAAAAGAGTGCCGTCAGTAAGGGCAAGGCAAACAAAGCGGCAACAAACCAAGGTAGCCCGCCCCCCGAACATACTGCCACGGCTACATTCTGGACAGCACCAACTGGACAGATGCACCCTTGCCGCACAAATCCGAACCACGCCAAACAAACCATTGAAAAAAACAAAACCCAGCGACGCGACCGAACCCCATGCACCAGCCAAACCGTCAGTGCCAGAGCCAAGCCGAGTATCAGCACATCTGCCCAGGCTGGCACCAACTCCACAAATGCTGGATGTACGGCTTGAGGCACATGATGTCCAGAGTCAAATTGCGGCTGAGGAAATCGGTTACTGGCTATCGCCGCCCATGGCAAAACAAAGGCCCCCAAAATAAAGAACGTTTTCTTAAAAAAAGATCTCATCGTACACTTCCGCAGCTACTCTTAAGCCAGCTGCTCTTTTAGCAGATAGGGCTGGGATGCAGGCACTTGAACAAAAGCCTGCGCCGGACAGGACTCCGCAATGCGACAGGTATTGCAATTGACGCAACGGTCATGTCGCACCTGAAGATAGAGAGACCCATTCCCAAAATTGGTGCATCCCTTAACGCACAAGCCACAGGCTGTGCAGAGAGATTCATTTATCCGATACTCAAAATACGGGCTCTCAATAAATTTACGCTGAATCGCTCCAGTGGGGCAAATTTGATTTTCAGCCGCTTCATCCAACTGCGCTGCATCTGGCTTGAAATACCCAAAACAAAGTTTGCAATACCCACACATTGCGTAACTGTGAACACACTTCACCGCCGAAGGATGTAACACACACTCGGTTTCACAACGTCCACACTGAATACATTTGCGCGGATCAATTTGCCAAACCATACGATCACTGCTCAGACGGCTGGCCGCCTTAACCGCAACAGCTCCCACCAAACTCCCCGCGCCAGCTCGCAACAACCACGCCACGGCATGTCGACGTGTCACTTGCTTTTCCTGTTCCTTCATATCGCGCTCTCCCTCTCCCCGACGAATCACGTGTCCCCATGATACACACTGAAACCTGCTTTCGCAATCAGCGCAAGCGAATCAGCGAGGCTTTTTTGATCACACTGCTGTCAGGTGACCGCACACCCATGAAATCATCCGTAAGCGCAGCTGCCAAGTCGTTTCATTGTCAGCGCCACCAACGTGACTCTTGCACCCAAACGAGTAGTTCATTAAAATGGCGACAGACTGACTGTTTTATAGATGGGGTATTCATGGTTAATAAAGAGATAATACGCCGTTATACTACGTTGCGGCAATGTGCGCGTGGTGTGGGCTTGGTTGCTTTGGTTTTTAGCTTCACTGTAGCGGTTTTGCTCACAGAAAACGCCACGCGTGCCACACCCGAAAAGACGGTTCGCAATGAAGTGCTTTCGCAGGTGTTAAGTCAAAGCCGAACAGAACAGAACCCTGAACAAATCCGTTTTGCACGTGAAATGGATCAGTTAGCTCGACGCGCCTATTTCAGCAGTTTGACCTTTCGCCAAGGAGGCGTGTTGCTGCTGGTGATGGGGTTGCTGACAACCGCCCTCTGTTTTGGTGTCGCGTGGCGATTAAGTCTTAACATTCCAGATCCGCGAGAACGTGGCGGACATGATCCTGCGCATAGCGATCGTCTGGCGGTTCAGGCAGTCCTGGTATCCGCGCTTTTATTACTCGCAGGGGCAATCATGTTGCAAATCAAACATCATCGTCAGGCACGCTCTACACCTGATCGCGAATTGAGAGCACGTCTCATCAATCAAAAGCTCAAACCAGGCGAAACCCATGTCTGCCCATGCCGTCAAGGAACCTCAGCACAAGATCTTTCATCGCAATGGCCTTTTCTTCGTGGCCCAACGCATTCAGGGCGTACCTCGTTAACTAATTTTCCCCTCTCTTGGAATGCCGAAACAGGCGAGCATATTAAATGGAAAACCGCGTTGTTTACTGGCGGATCAAGCACGCCCGTTGTTTGGAATCAGCGTGTTTTCCTAACAACTGGTACCCCCAAGAGTCGTGAAGTCTTGGCCTATAACAGTGAAACCGGTGAGTTACTGTGGCAAACAACGATTCCCGACGGCACCAAGACTGGCGCGCCCTTACCTGATGTGATGGAAGAGACGGGTCTAGCAGCCTCAACACCAGCGTGTGATGAGCGACACGTCTATGCAATTTTTGCCACAGGCGATCTGGTGGCTCTATCCCATGAAGGCGAGATTGTTTGGCAAACCTTTTTGGAACGCCCCGCCAACACCTATGGTCACGCCTCATCCTTGATTTATTGTGGAAACATGCTGATTGTTCAGTGGGACCAAGAAAAAAACGGTCGCATTCTGGCCATTGATAAAAATAGTGGCAAAATACTTTGGGATACGCCACATGAAGTCGGTATGTCTTGGAGCACCCCTGTGATCATGCCGGTCTGCGACCACCTCGTCCTGATCGTGCATGCCACGCGCCACACCTGGGGGCTTGAACTCGCAACTGGACGCAAGCTCTGGGACGTTGATGCCGTCGGAGGTGAAGTAGCCCCCTCACTTGCCTGGGAGGGTGACATCTGGCTGGCTGCCAACTGTTATGCACGTATGGCCGCTTTTCGGATGCCACCAGAAGGCAGTCCTGAATTATTATGGGAGTGGGATGAGGGGAATCTACCTGATGTCGCCAGTCCCGTCATCTTAGATGGATTGGTTTATCTCGTAACAGACGCCGGCGAGGTCTCATGCCACAATCTAACGGATGGCAAAGAACTTTGGCGAAAAGAGTTTGAGGATGGGTATTATGCATCCCCCATTGCAGCAAATGGACACATCTATGTGGTCGACCGTGGCAAAGGTCTCTTTCGGGTGTATGCAACAGGACGAGAAGGTCGAGAAGTGGCCACCAACCCAATGGGTGAAGCCATCAGCGCCACACCTGCCTTTGCCAATGGCTATATCTACGTGCGTGGAAAAAAGCATCTCTGGTGTATTGGCCCGTAACGCTGAACAGATAAAACGTGCAAACTGCATTTTTCGCTCTGTGTCCCTGCAATTGAATGGCCGAAGGTGACCTCACTCGAAACAAGCGATGCTGAGGCAAATGTTTCGGGGTTGACTCTTGTCACCTCCCCCGCATAATAGATGGAAATCATGGGAAGAGCTGGCAGGTTGCTGGCCAAACCTATGGGATG
>CAZSUM010000003.1:13412-29527 GCA_964610015.1 uncultured Lentisphaeraceae bacterium | reverse complement strand
CGCCATTCAAATTCTGGGTACTGCCGATGCAGGTTTGCGTGTCAAATTCCATGAGTACAAGCAGACGTTGAAAGAGAAGGTTCACCAAGGTAATGACAAGGTGAACGCGACGCTGTAACCGCAGTTACAACTAATTGAGCAACATTCGAATCTGACGTTCGCGGGCTTCGATCGACTCGCAAAGTCGGAATTGCACGCGTGCGCGGTTTAAATTCTGCTCTGGATGTTGCGTTTTGAAGTAGACGCTACCTGCGAGGTAGTCTTGGAAAAAGCGTAGCCCAAGCTCAAAGGTAATCAAGCGGATGGCGTCGAACAGGTAGTGGCGGTCCGCATCAGTCAGGAAGCTTTTAGCATGGGCCATATACCCTTTGCAAAAAGCTTCGCAGAGATCTAGGTCAAAGACGACTTTGCTTAGATTCTGTTCGTCTTCGCCGGCATCGTTACAGATCGAGCGAAGGGCATCGCCAAAATCGTAGTGGACAAGACCAGGGCTGACGGTATCGAGGTCAATCATGGCGGTGCCTTTACCCGTATAGTCATCAATCATGATGTTGTTAACTTTTGGGTCGCCATGCATCATGCGTAGCGAGAGTTCACCCGCGGTGAGCGCGTCTTGGAGGGTGGAGGCGAACGCACGCCGATCTTCAATAAAGATGGCCATGCGACGCGCCTCCATGGAGGCTTTGAGGCGCTCGGCTGCCAGCGGTACGGTCTTCAAGACCGCATCGTATTTTGCCAGATAGTTGGGCGTGATGTGGAATCCCTTTAGCGGGTCAACCATGGTGTGGGTATCAAGATCCGAAACCAGCCAGTGAAAATGACCGAGGACGGCCCCGCATTCAGTGGCATGCTCAGCATTCTGCGCTTCGTCAAAGGCAGTGGCTGAGGCGATCTTCGTGATGACGCGCCAGATATTACCGGTGTCATCAGCGATGAAATCTTTGCCCTCACGGGTTTTGACGATGCGTGGCATCTGCCACACACGGTCAGCTGAATCGCTTTCGGCTTCTAGTTTTGGGTGCACATGTGCCGTTAGATAATGCAGGTTACGCATGATAATCTGGGGGTCAGGGAACACCACGGCATTGATGCGTTGCAGAATCACCTGTTCTTCAGCGAAGGTGTTACGAAAAATCGCTAAGAAGGTGTCATTGACGTTGCCATTGCCCGTCGGGTTGATAGTGACCAACCTTCCCGGCACGTCAAATGCGTTCATCAAAAGAGACAATTCCATGGATTCCCTTTTTTACACAAGCCCCTGTGCGTACTTTGATTGATGTGTTTTCGCGTCGTTTGTGACTTAAAACGATTAGAACGTCCAGGCAACGCCCAGAATGTGGCGGAGATCTTTGTTTTCGCGGTCTTCTGAGGGTTGGGAGTTATACGCGATCTGAGATTTCACTTCAATTGCCATACGAGCCGTCACTGCGGCACGCAATCCAATATCGGCATTGACGAGGAAGCTTTCCGCCCGCTCAAAGCTTGGGATATACTCAACATTGTGGAAGCCCTTCACATGTTCGTTGAAGTTCTTATCCAGATGATACGCGAGGCGTCCGGCCATATAGGTGCGTGTTTCATCCGGTTCGGTATAACGCTCATAGACCCACGTACCGCCAGCTTCAGTTGAGAAGTTCAGATCATCTGTTTCAATCCACTGATATCCCAACCCCATGCCGGGTGTCAGACGGATGTCGAGGTTGGCAATCCGGTCCTTTTCATAACGTAAGGCGCCATAGCCATAGAACCTTTTTGAAAAGAAGTGGTCATATTGGCCTTTGAGAAACCAGTTGTCAGCGATGGTGCTGTCGGCACGTGTTGAGTTGTCACGTTGGTTGGCGAAGTAGTAGCCGGCACCGAGTGAAGTCCGGCCATTTTCGGTACGGCGGGCAGCTTCCGCATTAACGCTGGCGGTTGCGCTCTTGGTATTGCCGCGCACAAGGGTTGCTCCTGCGCCAAGGGTCCCTTTCCAATGGGGTTTGTCTGGATTGATTTTGACGATGTCGCCTAAGGCAAGCGAAGTCGGTTGAGGTGCGCCGTCTGTTGCCAGACTAACATACCCTTCATCAGAGGCGGAAACTTTTTGCAGTTGATGGGTCCCATCCGCTAACGCGAGGGTGATCGAGTTGTCAGTCGAAAAGGTTTTGATATCCTCCATCTTAAGCGTTAACGCCCCAGCGACAGTGGATTTAAAAAACATTTTTCCATCGGCGACCTTTTTAATGGTTCCTGTCAGGCGATCACCAGTCTTAAATAAAACTTCATCAGCGGAGGTCAGTCCGATAAATCCAACAACACTCACGAGTGATAAAAGCCATTCTTTTCTCATCAATTTTTTCCTTTAACTTTTTATGAACAGATAATGACCTTCAAAAGTTCTATCACTATAACTAAAGATTATGAGTGAAACAAGTGGTATTCGATCGCAGTCTATGGGGCTGGGCTGAGCTAATATTCTGATTGCTGTGTGTGCGTGTTTGGGGCATACTTTCATTATCGATAGCCCATCATGTATGGGCGTGGTAGAAGGTGTGATAGCCGATCATTGATCAACAGGAGGATACTATGAAAAGCGCAAGGTTGTGTTGGGTTTGTGTGATGGGGTTCATCAGTCTGGGGTTAACGATGTCAGCTCAGGCACAAGAGCAGGCGCGTGCGTATACGCCTTTCATGCTCAGTTTTGTCACGCCGTTACAGGTGCCTTTCCGTGATTTTAATGTCGGGGGTTTGCGGATCAACGCGATCTATGGGGAATGTCATGATTTTGATGGCTTAGATATTAGTACGGTTGGACGTGCCATGGGGCATGGCAACGGATTTCAGGCAGCGTTGTTGGCCAACATCGTCGAGGGTGATGGCTTTGGATTGCAGGTTGCACCGGTTGATTATGTTAAGGGTGAATACGTGGGTCTACAGATCGGTGTGGCCAACTATGCCAACAAAGCACAGGCCCTGCAGATCGGTTTTTATAATGGTGCAGATCACATCGAAGGGTGTCAGATCGGCGTGATCAATACCACACGCACGATGATGGGCATACAGATTGGGCTCGTCAACGTGATTCAGGATAACGATGCCCCCTTTCTGCCGATTATCAACTGTTATTTCTAATAACCGTTGCTGTCAGCGCAGAGATTCAGTTTGACACACATTGGAGAGAGTGATGAAAAAAGTACGTTTACTGGCTGTTGTTTGTGTTGCATGGATGGTTGGCGCACTGCATGCGCAAGTGGTGACCGAGTCTGAGAAATTGGATCCGAACGTGTCGTCCGAACTACAAGCTTTCAAGGCGCGGGTTAAAGCGGCCAATCCCGACATGGATGTGGTCGCGGTTGAGGCGGATGTGGTCAAACGGGCGGTTCTTGCGCCGCGTCCGCAACCCGTCAATCCTAAGATCGCGATTTTTGTTAAGAATCAGACACGCGTGCCTGGCATGGATGATGAAGTTGATGGTGTGCGTGATCGGATCTCTGCTGAGTTGGCTGGTGCTGGGTTGATTGTTCTGGACAAGGCTGAGATTGCTGATGGGTTCACTCGGTTTAAAGTCACCACGGCTGAGGAGCGGGCGGGATTGGTTGAAGGTATTTTTACAGGCGGATCAACCGTTCGTGTCGGTCAGATGTTGGGGTGTGACTATGTCATGCTGGTGTCGATCACGGGGGCGAGTCATACGTCTCGTACGGCGGGTGATCGTCAAGTTACGATTTTTACCTTACGCATGAGCACGAAGGTCATCGGTGCGGCACAAGGTGCGTCAGTGTATGGTGCGAACTGGACCAACAAGTTGCCGGTGCCTGGGCAGTATACGGATGGTACGGATGCGCTCAACTACTATAACGACCTCGTTGATCAGTGGGCTGCAGCAACTGGTCAAGAGATTGCCGAGAAAGCGCCAACGTGGCGTCGGGCAGCGCCCGCTGATACAACGTTGGTTGAGTTTAGTGTTTCTTCGACAGTCGATGAGCTGATTCAGGGACTGGAATCAGGCGTGCGTGCCCCTAATGAGTTGTTAGATGAAATGCGGCGGCTGGTTGGCGGGGTGACCGTGGAGCTTGATGGGGCTACGGTTGGCTCCTCACCGGGAACTTTTCAGGCAACACCGGGGCTCCATCAGTTACGGGTCACACGTCAATGGATGCGTCCGTGGCAGCAAACGGTAAATATTCAGCCAGGGGCCACATTCCGTGTGGCGTTGGAACTCTCGGATGGTGGTTTGCAGCGGTATAGGTCTTTGGAGGGCTTTCGTGCGGCGGTCGCGGTGGGGTATGCCGAAGCGGTGATGCGGAAGGGTGTAAAAATCAATTTTGACACATCTGCTTGGCGGGATGTTGGCAACCGTGGTAGCGAAATTAACATGCAGCAGAACGCGGTTCAGTAAGGGCTTTAGACATGTGCGGTACCGATATGTTGAATAAGCTGTGCGTTCGAGGGCTACGCCTAGGCGGCATCGTCAGTCTGATGATTGCCGCTGGGTGTGTGTCTCAAAATACCGGTGTTAACCGTGCGGTCACGAGTTTGCGTGTTGGGGATGATCGGGTCGCGTTGAGTTGGGCTGAAAAGCTCAAAGGAAGCTATTACAGTAAGCCTTTGGGTTATCTGGAGAGTGGCCGAATACGGATGTTATCTGGCGATTTTAAGGGCAGTTCGACTAACTTTGCACCGTTGATCGACTCAGTGATCGAAACCACAGAGAATGGTCCGGTCGTCAAGTTAGGCAGTGTTGGCGCGTCGGTGATGGCTGGCACGGTGACAGATGATCGGACCCGCGCGTATGCGGTGCCCGCATACGAGTTTATCCAAGCGCTCGGCTATCAGATGCTTAACCACCTCTTCTTAGGTGATCCGGATGCTGCGGCTGTTGAAGCTCGACGCTCAATTTTCGCGCAGGATCAGGTTGCCGAGAAGTACGGTAAAGAGGTCGAAGAGGCACGGGTGAGTGCGCTCTCTAGCCAGTCAAATCAAGTGAGTCAGGTCGATTCACAGATGCAAGCGATGGCACCGGTTTTGGAGATGACGCGCAGTTCGTTTGAAAACGGATTAGTCTGGTATCTCAGCGGTGTGATGCTTGAGGAACAGGGAGATCTGGGTAATGCGGCTGTGGCGTTGCGGAAGGCGTGGGAATTGACCCCTGGAAACCCCTATGTGCAGCGTGACTTTCTGCGATTGCTAAAGACACAGGATCAAGAACTGTTCAAGACATTGGCGAAACAGGCGCAGGTTGAACCTCAGAGTCTGGTTCGTGCAAAAAGTGAAATCATTTTATTGATTGAAGAGGGCTTTGTGCCGCAACGGGAGTCAATGAAGATCCCCTTGCCGGTTGGTACAGCGGTGCTCTCCATTGATTTCCCTATCTATCGTGAAGGACGCTATAACCCGATGGCAGTGGAGGTTCTTCAAACCGGAAACTCCTTGGGTATGAGCGCGCAGGCGCTTTCGGTTCAAGCATTGGCCTATCGCGATCTTAAAGAAAAGATGCCTGGGATTGTGGTTAGAAATATTACGCGGGCAGCGGTGCGTGTGGCAGCTCAGGAAGTGGCCCGTGCTCAAGGGAATAATGGCGTGAAGGCCGCTGTATTCTTGACGACTGCCGTGGCGACGGCCCTCAATCGTGCGGATACACGTGCATGGTATACCTTGCCTGCTACGACGCAGATTTTCCGAGCGCCGCTTGATCCAGGGCAACATACGATCGAGTTGCGTAATCAGATGACAGGTTTTGTTACACGCATCCCCGTTGCGATTGCGGAAGGCGAAACGCGGTTGGTCTGGTTGACGGATATTGGCGGTAATGCGCGTGTGGCGACGACTTCGTTGAATGGCAAAGGGGCGCCTACGACGTATTCGGTGTGCGGTAGTATGCTGGCGGGCTTTCCGCCTGTAACGTTGCCTGGCGGACCACGCACGCTGGCTCCGTTAAACCCATAAAATCAGACGTTGTCGGATGAAGGCAAGCGTGAATGGAAAGGAGAATGGAATGAAACAAATCAACAGATTAATCGGAGTGGCGACAGTCGTTGTAAGCTTGAGTGCTTTGACCGGATGTGTAGAAACTGCCGGTACGGTTGTGACCACTGACCACACGAGCGGAAGTACGTTGGTGTTGGAGGATAGTACGCGGCTGAAGGGGCAAGTTCAGGTTTTGAAGATCAATTATGATGAGGTGAACGGACTGAAACGGGTTCACATCACGTTGGCATCGACTCGACACAGGCGGTTACGTTTGCACTACCGCATCGCATGGTTTGATGCCAATGGCATGGAATTGGACCCTGCTACCAAGACCTACCGTACGTTGATTCTCGAAGGACGCGACTCAGTGACGGTTACGGGATTGGCTAATTCAGCAGCAGCAGTGACCTCGAAGTTGCGGGTGCGTGACCTCGAAGCTGCCGACTAATCACATGAAAAGAAAGTGAGAGAAAGTATGATCAAAGGATGGATGGGAGTTGTGGGTGTTACGGCAACGGCGGTGATGTTGACAGGATGCGCAACCACGCCAGCGGTACGGGAAGTCGCGCTAGACCGCGCGCCAATCACGTCAAAGTTGGAGCCACAGGATGTGCGGCGGACGGTTGAGAAAATGGCCGAGTCACTGTTAAGTGCGCCGGGTGTACGCGAGGCTGTCGGTTCTGCACGTCCGGTGCTGGATATCGAGCCGCTGAAGAATCGGACAACGCAACATGTCGATATGGTAAGCATTACCGACTCGTTGCGGATGCAATTGCTCCGTTCCGGGCTCTTCCGGTTTGTTGATAAGTCAACCTCTGGTACAGATATCGAGTTTATGGATGCGCAGGCAAATCTCGGTCTGACGGATCAGAAGAAGGCGATTAAGGCGGGTCAACAAAGTGCGGCTCAGATGTATCTAACAGGCGCTTTGACAGAGATGAAGACGCAAGTTGGTCGCACAGTCGACCAGTACTACAAGTTCTCGATGATCTTGAAAGATCTTCGCTCCGGCGAACTGGTTTGGGCTGACGAACAGGAAATTCGCAAGGAGAGTGTCAAGCCGCGCGTGGGGTTCTGAACGTATCGAAGGATCACGTGCGCTGCGTCATTCCTTGCTACGTAAAAGCGGTGGGAGAAGAGACGCCAAGACAAGCAGGCTGCCAGCCAACAAGCTGGTAGCCTGTATTTTTTCATCAAAGAATAACAGCGAAACAAACATGCCGAGCGGGATCTTGACATTGTTCATGACTGCCAGCACTCCGGGGTTGACACGTCGTGCGCCTGCATTCCAGAGAAAATAGCTGAGCCCTGAAACCAGCACTCCCAAATAGAGCAAGACTCCGAGTTGGGTCCATGTGGGGCTGGGTGCTAGGCGAATCGCGTCAGACAGCCCAAAGGGTGCCAGCGCGACAAGGCCGCCGAGATAGAGCCAGAAGAAGACTTGTTTGTCGGGCAGAGAAATCGTTGAGCGGTTGATGGTTTCGCGGTAAGCAAGCTGTCCGAGTGCAAAACACAGGTTGGAAGCTTCGACCAACAGAAAGCCTTTGATCGGTGCGGTAGAGTCAATTCCGCGCCAGAGGATGAGGCCTGCTCCGCAGACGGATAGGAGCGCCACGGCTAGATTCAGTTTGTTAAAAGTTTGCCTCAAAAAATCATTTAGCACGACCACATAGACGGGCGTCATAATGGTGAAGAAGGCGACTTCATGCGATGCGAGATAGCGGAAGCTACTCATATAACAAAGGGACATGACGCCGAACTGAATCATACCAATAACAAAAAGGGCGATTCCTGTACGTAGCGCAATACGTCGGATAAACGGGATAAAAAGGGTTGCCGCAATGGCCAAGCGGATACTGGCCAGCCATGCTGCGGGCAGGCCTGCCAGTTGATTGCCAATCAACCCAAAGGAAAAACTGAAAATCAGTGAAGCAGCGATCAGATACCACATATGCTTTTTGTATCAAAAGGGGGCTCGTGGCGGCGAGTCCAATTGACAGTCAAGGGGCTGTGTCTGATAATGGCCAAAAGAACAGGAGTACCGATGATCTCTTATAAACTGGTGATGCCGGGACACATGAACCAATACGGATTTCTTTTTGGCGGCAATCTGCTGAAGTGGGTGGACGAAATCGCTTGGATGGCGGTGAGTCTGGACTATCCTAACTCACGTTTTGTAACGATTGGAATGGATCGTGTGGAGTTTCACAAAGGGGTGACCGGTGGGTCCATGCTTAAGTTTGATGTACGCCAGAAACGGATTGGACGAACCTCAATCACCTACCTCGCTGAGGTTGCCCGGCGCGAGATGCATCAGAGTGAGGAGGTTACGATCTTCTCCACCGATATTACCTTTGTGCGCGTCAACGAGCAGGGCGAGAAAATCCCTGTGCGAGATGCGTCACCACACGCGATGCAGTAGAGGTGAGCCCTCAGGCGTCACGCTTGAACAGCAACGCGATTGAGCAAAGCAAGGTCGAAAAGCGAAGCGTCGCTTGCTGGTCTCGCGATCACACAGCTTACTCTTTCTCGAAGATAAGCACTGCTAATCCATGGCGTTCGATTTTTACGGTTTGCCACCCATCCGCTGTAGGTTGCACGGTGACGTTGCCTGTGCTGTCAGACTCACGGAAGGTATACCCAGGAATGCGAATTCGAGTTGAGGCTTCAGCCTCGGAACTCTGTGTTACCACGACGCCCATTTGTGATCCATGGGCGTAACACCGCGCGAGAACTTTTGGGTTGGCGTTAACTAACCCGTCAGTATCACGATAACGGCCCAGCAAGAGTACGTCGCAATATTTGTCTTTGAGGCGATTCACTTCAGCCAGATGGTGTTGGTAAAGGGGCGTTTTGTCGATGAGATCGCGACAGCGATAGATCTCGATATCGTTGCGCAGACCTTTGAGCATGGCGTGATTGACACGGCGGGGAATATCCGTATCGTCACGAATTTCCCGATCCGAAAAAACGACCTCCGGAAAGGCATAACGGACCCACTCTGTAAAGTCCGTTGGGCCGGTCGCCCCAGTCAAGTTATGGACGTAATCAACATGTTGGGCGGTGACATCCGTGAAGCACTCGGTGCCGAGTGCAAAATCTGGCTTGGCATGCTTGTCTAGGTGGTCATGTAACAGCTTAAGGGTTTTGGCTTTATCGGCGATGACACAGGTGTTTGGGATTGCGAATTCGCCCGTTACATCCCAGTTGCAAGTGGGCTCGCAATATCCGAGCTGATCATAAAAGACACCGTCAGTGCCGAAGTTGATCGCACGATCAGCCATTTTAAGCAACCAGGCACGCCAGTTTTCTTGACGTGCGTCAGCTACGACGAAGGTTCGGGTATTGTGATGTCCCGTGAATGTTCCATGCGCTTTGAAACGATATTGCTCTGTATAATGGGCGCCGGTATTGTCGCAATAACAGACCGATTTTCCCTCGCCTGTGCGGTAATACGCGCTCTCTCGGTCAATGAGTTTGCCATTAAAATAAAGTAACAGTCGTCCCTTATGGCCTTGAAAATCCGCAATGGCTTTGCGCCAACCTGCGTCGCCCCCTTGTTGTGGATCAGTGATAAAATAGGAGTCTGGGTAGCCGTTGTCCATTCCGCTTTGCCACCAGCCGAAGGCGAGGACGGTTTCAACTCCCACGCTTTCACCTGCTTTACGCATCCGGTTATCTAGGTCTGCGTAGGTAAAGAGGGTTTCGCCATACTGATGACGAAAGATGACGCGTTGCCAACCCTTCATTTTGCGAACCCAGAGAGGCACTTCACGTTGATGCCACCAGATATCAGCCCACTTTCGGTATATCTTGGCCGTCTCGTGCCAGCTTCCCGAATAAGGGATTATGGTATTTGCCTTGCAGGTCCATGTCTGGCCTGCTAGACAGTTGGGATACTTGTAAAGACCAGCCTCCAGACGTGTGAATGCGCCTGCGGCATCGGGATAGACGCGGAGTCCGTGCCACGTATCTTGGAAGGTTGGATCGTGGCTGCCGAAGTAGAGTCCCTGAGAGGGACCGACAAAAGCGAAACAGTTTGCAACGGTATGCGCGGGATATTTAAGGTCAAACTGACGGTAATATTGCGAAGGTGCCATGTAGGGAGGGTTGTTGCCTGTGCGGACAATAAACTGCTTGGGATTGTTGAATAATTTGCCGCCGAGATGGGTTGTTAACAACTGGTAGTCTGCGGGCAAGGGACAGTTTCCAACCAACGGGTATTGTAGCTCACGAATGATGGTGTGGGGTTCTTCATTTGCAACTTCAGACGCAAAGCATACGTGTCCTTGATTAAGGGTAACGGTTAGCTTTAGCCTCATTTTGAGAGGTTTATTTGCAAACAAAAGGGTGGAATAGGTCATCTCAATGCCATGAGCCCCTTGCTGAATCTCAGGCAGATTCCCCGTTGCGAGGATTTCATTCTCCTTTTGTCCATCCTTGCGGTCGAAATAGAGTCTCCACATGGGAAAGCCACCCGCATACTCTTGGCCTGTGGCCATATTCTTAAGTGAGATCAGATTTCCCTTTGTGTCGAGAGCGACTTCGGCCAAATGATCTTTTAATACAAATATTTGTTCGCAGTCTGCGTTTAGCGCAGATACAAGCATGATGAACAAGCACCCCCATCGTTTTTGCATGATTTACTGTCCTTTTCTTAACTAGGCTTAGAAACGTAAAACAAGGTTTTCAAGAGCGGCGGCACGGTCTGACGGAGTTTACTCGTGTAGCGAATGATAACCTCCGCCGTATTCCGATAGGTCTCCACACTGTGACACGCCAAGGCAGCGGTCAGCGTATCAAAACTGGCTGTGGTGGTGCAGACAACCCAGAGACCTATCCCTGCCAGATTGAAGAGGTAAATAATGGCATATGAGAAGACTTTGCCATACTCGTGAATATCCGGCTGTTGGGTCGTCATCAGGCTGTGCAGGGTAAAGGTCGCATGAAAACTCCACGTCAACCCTACGAGAAAAAGCCAGAAAAGGGGAAAAGGGATTGGCGTGAAAATAAAACTGAGGAGAAAACGTAAAACAACCACGAGGATCGTGTAAAAGGGAAAGAAATAGGGGGCTAGGGTAATCAGGAAATTACTCTTGGAAAGACGGACGCTACCCCCACGATTAGAAACCCGAAACTGACTGACACGTGCGCCAAAAAGGAGTCCCCAGAGGGCATGAGTTAACTCATGTGCGACAACATAAACACGAACCGGTTGTGGCATAAGAAACCACATGCAAATCCACAGAAAATAGCCCACCAGAAGCGCACGTGTTTCAGCAGAGAGCAACATTCCGGTGTTTGGGATGCTACGCAAGGTATCAAGTAGCGCAACCGTTACAGCCACACAAAGCGGCAGAAGCAGCACGCCGACTATCAATCTGAGAAACCGCAACATAGTGTCGCGTTCCTACTCTGCCTCTTCTTTTTCAAACACGAAGACCAGTTCGCCAGGGCGTACACGTCTATTTTGACGCGCAATGGCTTCGACAAACTCTGGCTCAGTCTTGAAGCGCTGTTGCTTCTCTTTTAAAGTCTTAATCTCGACTTTCTTGTGTTCAATTCGGCGCAACATTTCATTACGCTGTTGTTCTAAACGCCGATACTGAGTCAGTTTAGGAGGAATCATCATCAAAGCAGCCACAATGATACACGCCAAGGCAGTGATCAGTGTTGTTCGTGTAATGATTTTAAGCAGTAAATTCACACATTTAGCTCGTTAATGAGTCTCATAAAACCGATAAGACAGTTATAATCAACACTTTATTGGAGTAAAAGTCAAACCGGAATTCGAAAAAACGCGATAAGAGGACGAATAAGGCCTTTTTTGTTCTACAAGAGGGATGTAAGACGCTAAACTTAGCGCGTTATCATTAATGAATCAAGAGAGGAATGGTGTGAAATGGATTTACAGGAAAAGACACTGGCTGTTACGCGTGTCTTTGAAGGGCGTGCATTAACCATTGATTGTGCAACGATTGAAATGCCAAACGGGAGACGGTCAGTACGTGAGATCGTGCGGCATCGTGGTGCCGCCGTGATCCTTGGACAACGACCGGATGGTCTGTTTGTGCTGATCCATCAGTACCGCAGAGCAGTGGAGAGTACGCTACTGGAGATGGTGGCTGGATGTTTGGAAGTCGGCGAGACGCCGGAGGTGGCCGCACGGCGTGAAATGGAGGAAGAGAGTGGTTATGCGGTTGAAACGCTGGAACGGATTGGGGTGATCCTCCCCTGCCCTGGATATTCGGAAGAACGACTCACCCTCTTTTATGCGCGTATTGCACAGACTCCTAGGGCGCAAAACCCTGATTTTGACGAAAACCTAGAGCCTGTTGTTATGTCGGCAGAAGAAATTGAGAAGGCGATTGATGACGGGGTCTTGATTGATGGCAAGAGTATTGCACTGTGGTTTATGTGGCGGCGGGCCTGCATAAACGGTTCTTCGTCGGTGTCTGCGACGACGGCCAAGGCATCGCAGTCTTAGTCAATCAGCCCGTAAAAACAAGCGCTAGGTAACGATGTTGGAGGTTTTAAATATGCGTTTTTCTCTTATCACCACGCTGGTTTTGGGTTTTGTTGGGGTTTTGCATACGCAAGCGTTTACGGCTCCTGAGCTTGCCGCAGTTTCAAATGTTTTGGCGCAATCGTGTACGGCACATCCGCGTCTCTTTGTGGATGCTGACGGGTTTGCCAAACTCAAGGTGCGTAGGTCTGAAGATCCCTTCACCCGTGCTGCATTCGGACGTATCCAACACGATGCAACCCTGTTGTTAGATCAACCTCCGAGTACGCGTCAAATGACGGGACGCCGTTTGTTAAGCGTCTCACGCTGTGTGCTCTATCGGGTCTCAACACTCGCAATGGCGTATCGTCTCAGCGGCAACGTTGCCTATCGCGATCGTTGCGTTGTCGAGCTAAAGGCTGCGGCAGCGTTTTCTGATTGGAATCCTTCACATTTTCTTGATGTGGCTGAGATGTCGCTGGCACTGGCTGTTGGCTACGATTGGCTGTATCACGATCTTGACCCCCAGACCCGTGAGAGTCTTGCAGATGCGCTCTATAAAAAAGGATTGCAGGCGTCAATCAAGCAGACGAATTGGGTTAAGGCCAGCAACAACTGGGGACAAGTTTGCCATGGTGGCATGTTGGCTGCGGCGCTGGCACTCTATGAGCGTGATACGGCACTTTCTGCATGGATTACCCATCGTGCGATCTGCAATCTGCCACTTTCCATGCAGGCTTTTGCTCCCAACGGATCTTACCCCGAAGGTCCTGGATACTGGTCTTACGGTACGGATTTCAATGTGCTTGCCATCGCCTTGCTCGAAGGGGTTTTGAAATCGGATTTTGGGTTAAGTGCCCTGCCAGGTTTTGCTGAAACGGCGGCCTATCTCGACTGGGTGAGTGGCCCGTCAGGGAAGACCTTTAATTATGCGGACGGCGGAATGAATCGTATGACAGACTGTGCCACTTGGTGGTTTGCGACACGCTTTGATCGACCTGACCACCTCGTCTACTTTGAAAAAGAGGCGTTCTTAAAATATTGCACGCAACGTGCCACGAGTTCTAAACCCTCTGGCAATCGGCTTTTTGCCTTTACGCTTTTTTGGTTGCGTACGATACCAGAGGGAACGACGGTACGCATGCCGCTTGTTTGGTCATCTGAAGGAGCTGTTCCAATGACCATTCAGCGAACCTCGTGGGATAATCGCACCGCTTTGTTTGTGGGGTTGAAAGCAGGTTCGCCTGCGGGTCCGCATGGGCATATGGATGCGGGCTCCTTTGTGCTCGATGCTGAGGGAATCCGGTGGGCGTATGATCTCGGTGCAGAGGGCTATCATGGGGTTGAAGCGCGCGGAATGAATCTATGGAGTAGCAAACAGAACTCGGATCGTTGGCGAATTTTCAGGTTGAACAATTTCAGCCACAATACATTGACCATTGATGGGCAACTCCAACTCGCAAAAGGAAAGAGCCGGGTGCTCTCTGTTCGCGAAAAACCAGAGTCGGAGGTTGTTCTGGATCTCACCCCTGTGTATACCCATGCGACAAAAGTGATTCGCACCGGTACTCTCCTAGTCAGTGGTGCGTATCGGTTGAGCGACGCACTGGAAGGAGTGCGTCCGGGTGCGGTCGTTCGTTGGGGAATGGTTACCCGTGCAACTCCTGAAATAGCGCGTACGGGGACGCTGGTCCTCAAGGAGGCCGGTAAACAGTTGAGCTTGACGACGCTACACGATGCGACGACACAGTGGCAAACAATTGAAATCGCTCAGCCCTGTCATGAGTGGGACTCCCCTAATCCCGGTGCCGTGATGGTCGCTTTTGAAGCGATCGCGCCAGCTTCCGGGAAACTCAGTTTTTCGGTTCTCTTTACTCCAGGTGCGGGTCAGCCCTGAGTCATAGGGAGGTCTCAGAAAGCGATATCGATAATCAGCGGGAAGTGATCAGAGCCGATGTTGGGTCCGCGCCGTCTTGCAAGAATGCGGACCTCAGGTGAGTGCAGACAGTGATCGAGTGGGATGCGTAGCAGCCACTGCGAGGTTGGCCACGTGGGAAGATAGGTGCGGCCCTGGGCACTGTCGCGCAGACCACTTGTTTTGAGAAATGTCCGAAAATGGGTGGACCACGGCGTGTTGTTGAAGTCGCCGGTGATAACCCGTGCGCCGGGGAGTTGTTGTAAGAGTGGAATAAGCGCTTGCGTAAAGTTATTTCGCTTTTGCCAGTGGTCTGCGTTAAAGGGCGCAAAGGCATGAATGCCGACGAGGTTGAGTCTGCGGTTATTTGCTTTGAAACAGGCGAGAGTCAGCGGGACGTAGTCAGGTCCTTGCGTCTGCAGAATCTGTGCAAAGCTTGCCTGAGGACCGCAGTAGATGGCTGCGCCAAAGTTGTCCTCACGGGGCATGGTGGCGTAGATGGGATAGCGGTTGGTGAGCGAAGCGAGCTGATTCAACCAGCGTACATTCGGTTCCTGCAAAATTACGACATCCGGTTGCTCCTTTTCAACTAGCTGTAGCAGGGCCAAGGCATTGGTATTGCAGGTTAGAATGTTGGCCTGCAGGATACGCAGGTGCATGGCATCTTTTGGAAAGGGCTCAGAGCGAGGAGGCGCAAAGAACCTCAGGGAGAGGAGGGGTAAGCCATTGATGAGCGCGAGAAGCAGGCTGAGGGCCGCGATGCGACGACTGCGCAGCGCGAATTCAATCACAGCATAGATCAGAAAACAAATCGCGAGGTGAGGTTTGTAGTGCGAGAAGAGTTCGAGGCCCCAGTGATAGCGGCCCAAAAGCCCTGCGCCAGTGAAGAGTATCCCGAGACCCGCAGCAGCTTCGGCTAGGCCGTGAAACCTTTTCACAGGGCCTGTTGGATGCTTCATGAGAACACGGGGTTGGAAGGTTGGGGTGTGGTGTTCAAACCGGCATGACGCAGAATCGCATGGATGTCCGGGTCGCGACCACGAAAGAGCCGGAATACTTCACCCGGATCCGTTCCACCGCCAAGCGCCAAGAGGGTTTCACGAAACCGCTGACCTGTGGCACGGATGGCGGCATCGTTTGATAGTCCAGCCTCTTCAAAAGCTGCGAAAGCGTCTGAAGAAAAGACCTCAGACCATTTGTAGCTGTAGTACCCAGCGGCGTAACCACCGCCAAAAATATGCGAAAAGGAACATAAGAAGCGGTCTTCGGGTAGAAGGGGGGTTGGCGAGAAAAGAGCGGCATAATGGCATTTGACCGCATTGGCCTGGGGCCATTCAGGGCATGGGTACTGGGCATGCAAAGCCATATCTGTAGCGGCAAAGAAGAGTTGGCGCATCATGTCGGAGGCGGCGCGGAAGTTTTTGGCTGCGATCAGTCGATCGAAAAGGGCGTCAGGTAGCGTCTCTTTGGTTTCTGCGTGGCAACTCAACCCTTGTAACGTGTCACGATCGTAACACCAGTTTTCCATAAACTGACTGGCAATTTCAATGGCATCCCACTCAATGCCATTCACGCCAGAGGCCGCAGGTTCTTCAACGGTTGTGAGCATGTGTTGGAGCGCATGGCCAAACTCATGGAAGAGCGTTGTGACCTCTTGAAAGCGCATGACTGGGGGTTCATTGCCCACTGGTACACTCTGATTGCAGACGAGTAACGCCATGGGCAGCGTGACCGTATTATCTGGAC
>CAZSUM010000003.1:675-13402 GCA_964610015.1 uncultured Lentisphaeraceae bacterium | reverse complement strand
GACGGCGGTCACGGGAACGAAAATCATTCATCCAAGCACCGCCACTCTTGGTGGCTGGCCGACTGTAGGGATCGAGATAGAAACACGCGCGCGGGGTCCCTTCTTTATCGGAGACTCTGAAAAACCGGACATCCGGATGCCACGTGGGGGCCTCGCCATCGGCTGCGGTGATGGAAATATTAAAGAGACGTTCGGCTAGGGCGAAGAGACCTTCCAAAACGCGCGGAAAGAGAAAGTATCGGCTTAAAGCTTCATCACTGTAATCATAGCGTGCTTCACGTTGCCGTTCTGCCCAAAAGGTGATGTCCCAAGGGCAAAGGCGATCGCCCTCAAAGCCATTTTCGCGGGCAAAGACAAGCAGGTCTTCGGCTTCTTGTTGTGCAGGCTTTTGCGCGGCCTCTGCGAGTTGTGTGATGAGGCGATCAACTGCAGCATGCGTGCCAGCCGTTTTTGAGACCAGTGCGAGATCAGCATAATTGGCATAGCCCAGTAAATGGGCGAGTTCACGACGCAGGGTCAGAATTCGTTCAATCAGCGGGGTGTTGTCCAACTCGCCAGAGGCGGCCCGCGTGACATGAGCTCGATAGAGTTGTTCACGAGCGGCACGGTTACGGCTGTGCATCATAAAGGGAAGGTAGACCGCTGAATCCAGTGTGATCCGCCAAGGTCCATCACCCGTTACGGTTGTGGAGGTGCTGGCTTCCTGAGCGGCTTGGGCGGTTACAGCCAGTAAGGCGGGGGGCAAGCCCGCAATCTCTTCGTGCGTATGCAGCGTGAGCGCAAAGGCTTTGGTGGCATCGAGCACATGATTACGAAAGGTGGTTGACAGTTGGGCAAGTTCAGTTTGAATGGCGTTGAAACGGCTTTGTTGTTGCGGCGTGAGACCGACACCTGCCTGCTCTGCGACCTGAAGTGTTTTGATTAGAATACGATGCTGTACTGGGGTCAGAAAAGGCTGATCGCTGTGGTTTTTTTGTAGCGACTGATAGCCTTGGTAGAGTTTGCGACTTTGTCCGATACGTTGTGCAAAAGCGATGATTTCAGGCTGTAGGCGTTCTTGAATTTCTCGCCAAGCATCGTTATTCATCACGGAAAGCATGTGGCAGAGCAATCCCCACGCGTCGAAAAGCGGGAGGCTGCACTCATGGAGCGGACGCATCAGTCCTTGCCAAGTGGGAACAAGCGTTTCTTCTAGATGATCTAGTGCAACATGCGCCTCAGTCAGCAAAAGTGGAAAATCAGTGGCAGCTGCTTCAGGTGTCATACAGTCAAAAGGTGGAAAATACGGAATTTTGCAAAAGGCTGGCATAGCAGAGCAGGTCCTCAGGAATTATTTGTTTGAGGGCGAGACGGGCGGTTCCGACAACAGTACGCCATTTTGACGTAACTTATCAGCAACAGCGGGAGTCGGTTTGATTTTCTGGCACTGGGTCCAGAACGTGATGGCCTCTTTTTTGTATCCCAGAGCATGTAGCACATCGCCGGTGTGATCTAAAATTTCAGGTTCTTCGCGTGTCAGATCTGAGGCTTTAAGTAACAATTGAAGGGCATCATACGGTCGATTTTTCTTAAAGAGGACCCACCCTTTGGTATCCAGATAGGCGGCATTTTCAGGATCAGCCTGCAGCGCTTGCGTGACAAGCTGATCAGCCTCGTTTAGATGGATGCCCAGTTCCGACCACATGTACGCAAGGAAGTTTTGAATCTCATGAGCGTTAGGATAGACGCTCAGTGCTTCACGCAGTAGCTTTTCGGTTTCGGCAATGCGATGCTCTGATTCTAGCAACGAACAGAGCCAGAGATAAAAACGCAAATCCGGGAAATAGCCGGCATACAGGCGACGTTCATAAACCTGACGTAAGGTCGCAATCGCTTCGGGAATGCGGGCATTGGCTTGGTGGGCAGCAGCCAGAATCAGCAGGGGGGAGAGATCAGTGGGGTTCTGTTTCGAACAGACGATCCAGTGATTTGTGCCTTCCGGTCGTTGTGCCCAGAGAGAGCCCAATTGCAGAATCGGGGCTGTGGCGTCGGGATCTTCTTGATGGGCTGACTGAAGTGTTTGCATGGCCGCATTGGTTTGGCCGAGCGTCAGTTGATTCTCAGCCGCGAGGGTTAGGAGCGCGGCACGCGAAATCGAGTTTGTCATTTGCGTGAGTGAAAGGTCAACACACTGCAAGACGCGTTTGGGGTCTTTTTGATCGTGCGAGAAATGAATCGCCCAATGAACGGGGAGAAGGGCACTGGCATCATCATTGAAGCGTTTGTGACACGCGCGGATAGTCGACAGAGCCTGTTGATCGTGATGGGCCTCAAAGTAGAGGCGGACAAGCACCTGCATCAACTCACGATTGTCAGGATTGGCAGCCAACAAGTATTCACAGTGTTTAGCTGCAACCAGTGGAAGCTCTGACAACTCCGCTAAGCGAGCAGCTTCCAAACGGATGGAGTCGTCATCGGGATGGTGTTCAAGAAACGCTTCAGCGACATCAAGCGCGTCTTGATACCGCTGTTTATACACAAGCGAACTTAGCAAAGCATTCAGTGGCGTCCGACTCGTCGGATCCAGTTGAATAGCTTGGCGAAAGCAAGTGATGGCAGCTTCAAAGGCAGTATTGGTGTCTTTGGCATCCACACCGCTGGCATAAAGCAAGCCTTTGGCATAAAGCGCAAATGCGCCAGCCTGACGTGCTTCACTATCCGGAGGGGCCAACCCCATGCGTGATGCAGACGCATTCTTTGGAGACTTGCAGCCTAAAACGAAAAAGGCCAAGCAAAAAACCATAGATGAACATGCAATACCAATTTGCCGGTGTTTGACCTTTGGCTTCATCGGTTTCATGCAGGCTCTCCAATACATCACATGCCCCGGCCAGGGCGCCTGGTAGGCAGACAAGGCCGGGGATTGGTTTCACGGATAGACGCAGGGTCTAGCGCGTCTTACTTATTCTTGTGGCGATTGCTCTTGAGACGTTTGCGGTACTTATGCTTAGACATTTTCGCGCGGCGCTTTTTCTTAATCGAACCCACGTTCATTCTCCTGGAAAGGCAGATCCCCCTGTGGGAGATCTTGCCGGTTTATTCAAAAAATCACTTTGTTGAGCGGTAACTCGATAATTCCGGTTGCGCCGGCGCTTCGCAGCGGCGGCACGATATCGCGGACAATCTTCTCTTCCACAACCGATTCGACGGCATACCACTCTGCATCATGCAGTTTGTTAATGGTCGGGGCGTGTAGCGAAGGCAAGATGTTGGAAATTTCATCGAGTTTGTCAGCCGGGGCGTTGAGTTTGATCAGAACCCGTGACTCGGCGGCGAGAGCCCCTTGCAGAAGCATAGCAAGTTGTTCGATCTTGGCGCGTTTCTCGGGTGACGCCCAAGCTTTGCGGTTGGCAATCAGTCGCGTGGTGGAGGTGAGGATGGTGTCGATGATGCGCAGGTTATTTGCACGTAGCGACGACCCTGTCTCAGTCAACTCCACAATCGCATCAACCAACTCAGGGGCCTTTACTTCTGTTGCACCCCATGAAAATTCAACCTCGGCCTCAACCTGATGCTGTGCGAGATAACGCTTGGTTAGACCAACCGCTTCGGTAGCAATACGTTTGCCCTGCAAATCTGCGGCGCTCTTGATTGGCGAGTCATTAGGGACTGCCAGAACCCAGCGCACGGGACGGGCCGTTGCCTTGGAATAGCACATTTCCGAGACCTCGTGCACATCCGAGTTGTTCTCGTAAATCCAGTCATATCCTGTGATGCCTGCATCCAAAAGACCCAGCTCGACATAACGGGAGATTTCTTGGGGACGAATCAGGCGGCATTGCAACTCCGGATCATCCACGCTCGGTGTGTACGAACGGGACCCGGCTTGGACGCTAAATCCAGCCTTTCGCATCATATTGAAGGTTGCCTCTTGCAGACTTCCCTTAGGCAATCCCAGAATAATAGCCATAACTTCTACCCGGTTTCTTTCCGTTTCTAGTGACAAAGGGGAGTAACAATACCGGATTTTGTTCATTTAAGCAAGCGTCAGGTTTTCATCTTGTATAAGCGCCTGTTATCCTAGGCAAAAGGGCTTGGCATGCTGATTCCAGATGTCGTATGCTGTGGCCCTATAACACGATGCAACGGTATATCATACGGCGTTTGATGGAAATGGTGCCGACCACCTTGGGTGTGTTGTTGTTGACCTTTATCCTGTTTCATGTGGTAGGCGGTTCTCCGGCTGAAGTGGTGCTGGGGAAAAATGCGTCTGCTGAGGCGCTGGCTGTTTTTGATGCACGCTACGGATATGATCGTCCCTTGCTTTGTGGAAATTGGTGTCGCTTACGCGTGATGGGACCGATTGCGCGTACGCGGCTGACACCTGATTCAAGCACGGGACTCTGCCGTTTGCCGCTGGCCTATGCCTTGCCTGCCGGACGCTACCGGGTTGACGCTGGGCGCGTGGTCTTAGGATTGTTGCAAAGCACCACCGGTGAGACCGATCAAGTGATGGTCGATGGCTCCTCTCCAATCACCTTTTCAATACGCGAGGGGTGGAAAGCGGAAACCATTGATGTTGGGGATACATTGCCAGCAGTTGTGAAGCTAGAAGCCCGGACCGCTGGGTTTTTTGATTCGCAACTGGTTCATTATTTGCGGCTTTTAGTACAGGGAGACTTCGGCCTCTCGACTGAGCACAACCGGCCCGTGGCCGCAATTCTTCGGGAGGGCATGGGCCCCTCGCTTTCGTTGACCGTGCCGATTTTGATTGGCGGTACGGTGATTGGTGTGATGTTGGGGTTGCTCTGCGCTGCGTGGCGTGGAGGAGTGGTGGACCGGGCGGTGTTGATTCTTTCCACAGTGTTGATGAGCGTAAACTATGTGGTCTGGGTCTTAGCGGGGCAGTTCCTCTTTGCCTTTAAGTGGCGTCTGTTTCCGATCTGGGGATTCGAGTCAGCCGCCTATCTGGTGCTCCCTGTGATCATTGGTGTGGTCAGCGGATTAGGACGTGATGTCCGTTTCTTTCGGGCAGCGATTCTGGATGAGGTCTATAAACCCTACGTTCGTACCGCGCAGGCCAAAGGGTTGTCTGGCACACGCATTATGGTGCGTCATGTCTTGCGGAATAGCTTGATCCCCATTGTCACCTACGTGTCACTTTCGATTCCGTTTCTTTTTACAGGCAGTTTGATGTTGGAGAGCTTTTTCGGCATTCCCGGACTCGGCAACGTGAGTCTCAACGCGCTTCACTCATCGGATATGGCTGTTGTCCGGGCTGTTGTTATTCTTGGCGCGTTGTTGTATCAAGGGGTGAATCTGGTGACGGATCTTTGCTATGTCTGGCTTGATCCGCGTGTCAGGGTGGGATAAAACGCGTGATGAGTCGCGATAGTACGAGATAAAGAAATTGTAATCATGGCAAACGAGATGACCATTCTGCGACGACTCTGGCGGCGTTGGGATACCCGACTCTGTCTGGTGATCATTACGGGCTACGCCTGTGCGGCGCTGTATGGCGAGGGGGTCTATCAGAGCTATCGCTTGGCTGATCGGACACCGCCTTATAATCAAGTACGTGAAACCTCGCGCTATGTTGCGCCCTTTGCAGTGCGCTACTTTGCTGGGCAAAAGAGTTCGGCGGGTGACCCGTGGTATCTGTTGGGGAGCGATAATCTAGGGCGCGATGTGCTGCAACGGCTGATTCAGGGAACGCGGATTGCCTTTCATGTTGGCATCATCACTTCTTTGATTGCAATTCCACTCGGGGTGCTCCTCGGCTGTCTGGGTGGATATTTTGGTGGACGTGTGGATAGCTGGGTGGTTTGGCTCTGTGCTACGGTGGCATCCATGCCGGGATTGCTTTTTATATTGGCTGTGGCCATGGTGGTGGGGCAGGGACTTTTAGGGGTCTATCTCGGGATCGGGTTAACCACTTGGGTCAGTGTTTGCCGCAATGTGCGCGGTGAGGTGATCAAGCATCGCCATCGTGCCTATGTGCAGGCAGCGCAAATTCTGGGTTACAGCCATTCACGAATTATGTTTCGTCATATTCTGCCGAATGTCACACACATCATTCTGATTGCCTTTTCCATTCGCTTCCCGGCGTCGGTTGCAACAGAGGTTTTTATCAGTTTTCTCGGTATTGGGGTGCAAGGCGAACCCTCTTGGGGCATTATGATCAATAATGCTCGGTTACGTCTCTGGCAGGGAATCTGGTGGGAGATGACCTTTGTGACACTGGCAATCTTTGTGCTGGTGCTGGCCTTTAATCATCTGGCAGATGCCCTGCGCGACCTGCTTGATCCTGCTCTGCGGACCGAGCAAGGGTAGTCTAAAAAGAACACGCTACGCGGGTTCAGGTAAGACACGTGCGAGCAGGGCCTCGTCGACAGCAATGCCGGTGCGGACATCTCCGAGTGCTGCGGGTAGGGCAAACCGAACGATGCCGTTTGATTTTTTCTTATCTAGACTCATGGCCTGACGCACGGCTTGGCAGTCAATTCCGCTTGGCAAATCGACCGGGAGATTAACCTGTCGGAAAAAGGCGGCGAGCTGATCTGCAAAATTTGGCGTTGCTAGGCCGAGGGCTTCAGCCAGACGTGCTTCAAGAACAGTGCCGATCGCGACGGCTTCTCCGTGTTGCACCGTAAAGCCGCTGGCTTTTTCGATACCATGCCCAAGGGTGTGCCCGAGGTTAAGTGCCGCACGCACGCCTTTCTCAAAGGGATCCTCTAAGATAATGCGTGCTTTAACAGCCAACGCCCGCGAAACGAAAGAAGCCAGCCACTCTGCCTCGGCCAGCGTCGCACAGGCGACTTCGTCTGCTTGCGCACAGCAAGCCGTAAACGGAGTCAAAAGATCGAGCAGGCCAGGATCACCAATCACTGCGTGTTTGATCACCTCAGCGAGGCCACAGCGTAATTCCCGTGTGGGGAGGGTGGCGAGGGTGGCGGTATCGGCTAACACACGTGTGGGGGGATGAAAGGCACCGATCAGGTTTTTACCTTCAGGCAGATCTGCCCCTGTCTTGCCACCCAAACTGGAGTCAACCATCGAGAGAAGGGTTGTGGGGACGCCGATCCAGCGGATGCCACGCAACCATGTGGCGGCTGCAAAGCCGACAAGGTCCCCAACCACCCCGCCGCCGAGTGCGATTACCGCATGACGTCGCTCAATTCCAGCCTGCAGAAAAGCGGACCAGAGCTGGCCGATGGTTTCAATGGTTTTATGCGTCTCGCCTGCTGGAATTTCGGCAAACGACACGGTTACACCAACGGCACGTAGCGCCGCTGCGGCCTGCTCTCCATAGCGTGGCAAGGTGTGGCTGTCGCCAACGATTACCGTTCGGTCGCCACAGTCCAGCCCCTGATGGCAGAGTCCGAGTGAGTCGATCAGCCCATGGCCGACACGAACCTCATAGGAGGGGCCCATGCCCGCCAAATGAAAAAGGCCCAGCGCGCATTGGACAGCATCGGTTGTTTCTTCCAATGGGCGATCCGAAACTTTAACGCGGCGAGGGAAAGAGGCGTAGTGCTCAGAACGTTCAGCTAATAACTGTGCGATGGGTTTGCCCTTAGCAACGGGGTGTGACCCTGACTGAGGTGCAGTATTGAGTAACGGGCGTACGCCCGGTGCACGGGCGATACGGGCTTCAAGTGTGGCAACATCCGCATCGAAACAGAGAATTTCACCCGTGGCTTCTGCTTGGGCTCGGTTTTCTGGATTGAGCAGGGCGCCGCCACCCAACCCAATGACGGCGGAAGGTCCAGCAATGACCTCAAGGAGCGCAGCGCGTTCGCGTGCACGGAATCCCGCTTCGCCCTCTTTTGCGAAGATCTCGCAAATCTTTTGATTGGCCGTGGTTTCGATCACTGCGTCCAGATCAACAAACGGCTGATGAAGCCGCCGCGCAAGCTGGCGACCAATAGTCGATTTCCCGCTGCCAGGGGGTCCGTAAAGAAAAAGGTGCATAGCTGGTGACCCAAAAAGTGTTTGATTTATCGCACGGCGGTATGCAGACCAAGTCAGCAGAGATACCACAGAATTAAAAACATCTTAAAAGGCACGTTGTCAGGTGTCAAGGCAGAGCAGGGTGAGTTCGCCTACGGGTGCGATTGCAAAATATTGCAACCGCACAGAAGTCAGAAGTCAGAATTCAGGAGTTGTATGCCAAAGAGTTATGTCCGATTTCCGAACGCTTTTCAAGTCTCTGCTTCTAGGGACACCACATGTGGAGGCACTGTCTTGCGTAAGTCGTTGGGAATCAATTCTCAATTCTGACTACTGAATTCTGACTTCTTGGTGCGATGCAACGAAGTAAAATCGCACCCTTCGCCTACCTCATGGTGTGGCAGATCCGGGTAGGGATGGCTCCCCGAGCCGTCCGCAGGTCCCTGTGTGCCGCCGCGTCCCTATTTCGCGGACGCCTCGGCACCTCTGCCAAGGCACCGGCATCCCCAAGGGGGATGCGTTTCACCCGTTCGGCAGGGTGCCAGATGATTTCCTTTGATTCCAGAGGTATAATCGCTACACTACAGCGCTGTTATGGTTTATCAAGTTTTAGCACGAAAATGGCGTCCGCAACAATTTGCGGATGTGGTGGGGCAGGAGCATGTCACGCGTACGTTGAAAAACGCGATTGAAAGCGGACGTATTGCACATGCTTATCTGTTTGTAGGGCCACGGGGAATTGGCAAGACCTCGTTGGCACGTATTTTTGCAAAGGCGTTGAATTGCGAAAAAGGACCGACCGCCACACCCTGCTGCGAATGCTCGCTTTGTCGCGAAATCGCGGCGGGCAATGCGCTCGATGTGCAGGAGATCGACGGTGCCTCCAACAATGGCGTGGATCAGGTGCGTGATCTGCGGGACCAAGTACAGTTTGCGCCAGCCACAGGGCGATTTAAAATCATTATCATCGATGAAGTTCACATGCTCACCACAGCGGCTTTCAATGCGCTGTTGAAAACGCTGGAGGAACCTCCAGCGCATGTGAAGTTTATCTTTGCCACGACGGAAGGCGATAAGGTCTTGCCAACCATTATTTCGCGGTGTCAGCGGTTTGATTTGCGCCGCATTCAGACGCCCTTAATTGTTGATCGGTTGCGGTATATCTGTACGGCTGAACGGATTACGATCGAAAATGACGCTCTGTTGGCGATTGCGCGTGGTGCTGAAGGAGGAATGCGGGATGCGCTATCGGCGCTTGATCAGTTGATCTCTTTTAAAGGGGACTCGCTGACAGAAGAGGATGTCCTTGCGGTTTTTGGGCTAGTTTCCCGTAAATCATTGGAATCTCTTGCGACGGCGGTCTTGAGCGGAGATATGGCTGAAATTTTGCGGCTCGTTGCGCTTTTCGACAGTGCCGGAAAAGATTTGAGACGTCTCGTGGTGGAACTGATGGAGTATTTTCGGAATTTGTTGATCTATCAGTATGTTGGTGAAAATATGGCGCATCTCGATGTTACGCCAGAGCAAATTCGCAGTCTTAAGGTACAGGCGGCGCTGGCTGACTCTTCGCGGGTTTTACAGATCGCAGATCAGTTGGGAGAGATGGAGGGGCGGCTACGGTATGCCCTCTCAATGCGCACGTTGATTGAGATGTCGTTAATCCGCTGTGCCCGTGTCGCGCAAGCGGTTTCGCTAGAAGAGGTGCTCAAACGGCTCAATGCTCTGCGTGCTGCAGAACCAGAGGTTGCAGCGGGCACAACAGTCTCAGTGCCAACGGCCTCTACAGCCTCAACAGCCTCGGCAACAGCAGCTCCTGCTGCCAAGCCGGGGGCCACACCGTCGGTGGAGGCCAAACAAGAAGAGGTTCCGCTGTATGAAGATTCGGCAATCAAGCAGGCCCTTAATTTGTTTGGTGGAGATGTCGTTTCGGTGGAAGAAGATGATCAGGATTAAGTGGATCGCGACTCTCGCGTGCGAGTCGTGTCCGTATCTCACAATGGCGATAAGAGCCTAAAAAGCGAAACAATGACGGATCGTCATTTGGTGGAGGGGTATGACCTTTAATACACGATTGACCTGTGGTGTCGCTGCGTTGTTGGCTGGCACGTGTAGCACGGTGGCTGATGAACCTGCCATTGCCTATCGGAAATACACGCTCGAGAATGGACTGACGCTCCTGGTTCACGAGGATCACAAAGCTCCGATTGTGGCGGTCAATGTTTGGTATCACGTGGGGTCTAAGAATGAACAGCCCAGACGGACTGGATTTGCGCACCTCTTCGAGCATCTCATGTTCAATGGGAGTGAGCACTTTGATGACGACTATTTCAAAGCGTTAGAACGGGTGGGTGTGACCGGTATCAATGGTACGACCAATGAAGATCGGACGAACTATTTTCAGGAGGTTCCGCGCGAGGCGTTGGATACGGTCCTCTGGATGGAGTCTGATCGCATGGGGCATCTGCTGGGTGCCGTGACGCAGGCACGTCTGGATGAACAGCGAGGGGTGGTGTTGAATGAGAAGCGTCAAGGGGACAATCAGCCCTATCGCCTAGCTTGGCGTCTTATCACGCAGCATACTTGGCCGCAGGGGCATCCCTATTCATGGGAGGTGATTGGTTCCGAGGCGGATATTGAGGCTGCCACACTAACGGATGTTCATGACTGGTTTCGCGCGTTTTATGGTGCAGCCAATGCGGTGATCGTGGTTGCAGGGGATGTTAGTGCCGAGCAGGTTCATGAGCGCGTACGTCACTTTTTTGGTGACATTCCCTCTGGGCCTCCGATCACCCGGTACAGTGCCTATGTGGCGAAGCGTCGCGGAACGCAACGCATGCGGGCGCAGGATCGTGTGCCGCATGCACGGCTTTATAAGGTCTGGAACATTCCGCAGTATGGAACAACCGAAGGCAATCTCCTTTCAATGGTTGGTGAGGTGTTGGCAACTGGGAAATCCTCACGTCTCTATCGACGGCTGGTTTATGATACACAACTCGCAACAGAGGTTTCCGCAGGTGCGTATCTCAATGAAATTGCCGGACAGTTTATGATTGTTGCCACAGCTCAACCCGGGGTTGCGCTGGCACAGATTGAGCAGATCATCGATGAAGAGCTGAAGCGTTTGTTGGAACAAGGACCGACAGCAGATGAGCTACATCGGGTTCAGGTGCGTTGCGAGGCCGACTTTGTGCGCGGGTGTGAACGCGTGGGTGGGTTTGGCGGCAAATCAGATATTCTGGCGCGTGATTTTGTACTCACGGGCTGTGCCGATTACTATCAGACACAACTGCGTGAGGTACGGGCTGCGACTGCCTCTCAACTAGCGGAAGTCGCACGCACGTGGCTTCGTGATGGAGAATTTGTGCTGACGATTGATCCGCTACCTGACTATAGCACGGTGACCTCAACGGTCGATCGCACAGAATTGCCGATTCCGGAAATCAAACCAGTCGAACGCTTTCCGGCACTACAACGTGCGGTCTTGTCAAACGGGTTGCAGGTGGTCTTGGCCGAGCGGCACGAAACCCCTCTGGTGCTTTGCACATTGAGTGTGAATGCGGGGATTGCTTCGGATGTGCTGTCCGCGTCGGGTGCGGCCACGTTATGGGCTGACCTGCTTGATGAGGGAACCAGCCACTACACGGCGCTAGAGCTTGGCGAGGCTCTGGAGCAGTTGGGGACGCATCTCAGTACCCAATGCACGTTGGATACAACCACCGTGTCTTTGAATACATTGACCGCTCATCTGGAGGCCTCGTTGGAACTCTTTGCTGATGTCATTCTGCACCCAACGTTTCCGGAGGCGGATGTGCAACGTCTCAAGCAGCAGCGAATGGCTGCGATTCAAAGTGAGAAGAATAATCCCGGTGGATTAGCCATGCGCGTGTTGCCGCGATTGGTTTACGGACCCGATCATGCTTATGGTGGGCCTTTCAGTGGGAGCGGAGCCACAGAGGCTGTCTCAGGCTTAACGCGTGAGACGCTTGTGGCGTGTTACCGGACTTGGTTTCGGCCCAACAACGCCACACTGGTGGTCGCAGGGGATGTGTCGCTGGCCGATCTGTTGCCGCGATTAGAACGACTCTTTGGGCAGTGGCAGGTAGGGGCGATTCCCTCCAAGACAATTGCCCAGGTGTCAGCACCGAATCATCCATGCATCTATCTGGTTGATCGACCAGCTGCAGCCCAGACCTTACTTTGTGCAGCCTGTCTTGCACCACCCAAGGCGAATCCACTGGAGTTAGGGGTAGAGGCCCTGAATACCCTGCTGGGCGGGACCTTTACCAGCCGTGTGAATATGAATCTGCGTGAGGAGAAACACTGGAGCTACGGTGTGCGCACACAGGTTGTTGATGCACGTGGTCCTCGGGTCTTTCTCTGTATGGCACCTGTGCAGTCAGATCGAGTTGCGGATGCGATGCGCGAGTTGCAAGGTGAATTTGTGGGAGTGACCGGCACTCGGCCACCGACAGAGGCGGAGTTGCATAAAGCGATTGAGGTGCACACCTTGCAGCGTGCGGGGCGTTGGGAAACCTTGCGTGCGGTGAGTGGCGCGATGGAAGAGATGGTGCGTTTCGGGCTACCGGAAGACTACCATGCTACCTATGCCGCGCAGATGCGTGCGATGACCTTGTCGGAGGTATCACAGGCAGCACGCGAGGTGGTCAAGCCTAGCGAGCTTGTGTGGCTGGTGATTGGTGATCGTGCCAAGATCGAACAGTCGATACAGGCGTTGGGTTGGGGGATGCCCATCATTTTAACGCCTGACGGGACCCCTTTGAATCTCGGTGAAGTC
>CAZSUM010000003.1:0-665 GCA_964610015.1 uncultured Lentisphaeraceae bacterium | reverse complement strand
TCATAAACTAAAAAGGTGAAAGCGAATGAGACGGCATGGAGATGTGATCAAGTTGCGGGCCGACAAAATCGATGAGTACAAAAAATTGCATGCTGCTGTCTGGCCGGAAGTCCTGAAAATGATTCAAGCATGCCATTTTCAAAACTACTCCATCTATCTGCAAAAACTGCCTGACGAGAACTACTATCTCTTCAGCTATTTCGAGTATACGGGAGATGATTTTGAGGCTGATTCTGCCAAAATGGCGGCTGATCCCGTGACGCAAAAATGGTGGGCCGTGACAGCTCCTTGTCAGGAGCAACTTGAGGGGTGCGAGGAGGGGCAGTGGTGGACGCGAATGGAAGAAGTCTTCCACGCCGATTGAGGGGAATCAATTGTTTCTCTCTCCCTCGCCCTCTGGGAGAGGGCTGCCTGCCTGCCGCAGGCAGGGGGTGAGGGTTGCGGGATCTGCCCGCATGAGTACGTTCTGCCTTTTCTCCGAAACCCACACATGGAGTACTTGAAAGGGTTGCGGAATAGGATGCGCGTACGAGTTCCGGAGTCGAATCCACAGACGCGCGTGATTTTTAAACATCCTTCATCACTAACCGATTTTCCAACCGTGCCGCATTGGGTAGGTTGTAAAGTTAAATGCCGCATATCGTGGTCCTGTTTCATTAAGCTAC
>CAZSUM010000002.1:5724-38408 GCA_964610015.1 uncultured Lentisphaeraceae bacterium | reverse complement strand
TTCTCTTCAGCTTTGATCTTTTCACGTGCTTGCAGTTCAAGTGGAATCTGAGCCAACAGCCCAGCTTCATCATCTGCCGGCGTATCCGTCTCACTCATCGTTTGCTGGATCGCCTCAATAACCTGCTCTTTATGCTCAGGTTTAGTGACCGTCTGCAAAATCGTCGCCAACTGAGGCAGAGCAACTTCATCATCCAACATGTTGCACTCCATAACGAGGTCAAAGAGGACATCATCACTCATCGTTTCACCAAACAGTTGCGCGGCTGAACCGATCATTGCCGCTTTGTCTAGATCACTGTTGATCTCATCAAGACCACCTTTCCAGTAATCAAACGCAGCAGACGCTACCTCTGGATCAGGATCAGTCAACATAGCCGTCAACTCAGAAAGCCCTTTGACACCAATCCACGAGAGCGCAAAAGCAACCTGACTGCGGACATCCGCATCCGGATGCTTCATCAAGCGTCTAGCCTCTTTCAAGGCAAGCTCAATGTTGTCATCATCCAACGCGTCATTTAGCGCCCGAACCTCTTTCGAAAAATCAACGGGCTCAATGGGTTTGACTCCCTTTGCCACCAGTTTTGAGTCCGTGTTCGTGTTCGTTGATTCGGCACTTGCCGAATCAATGCTCACCGGTTTAATCGGTTTCTGCCCAGCGTTCTTCGCAGTCACCGGCATCGTGTCTTGACTCGCCGCAGAGGCGGAAGCATCGACGCCACCCACCCCCGGTTGAACCTTTTGACGCTGCATGCGCGAAATAGCGAGGAATGCCAGCCCTGCGCAGACGACAATCGTCCCAGAGACTATCCAAACTTTTTTCATAAACTCTATCCCTTCCAAAAACCGCCACTGTCTATTGAAATAACAGGACTCACATCTAGCGTGGAGCGTTGTTAATTTCCACTGGCAATGAACGCTCTAATCGGTAACTCCCCGTTGTATCGTCCTCTTTTTGATAAGCCCCAAAGCCTGCTGCCTCACTCTCGTCTCCAACGATTAACACACCTTTGAAGCGCTGCGTCTGTTTACGCGCAGTCTCGGCGTCAACCTCCTTAAAGGTGCCAGAGAAAAGTCCTGTTGAAGATGAGCCCCGTAGGCGGCCATCCAACTCATTTCTGCGGTCAAACGTCAAGGAGGATTGAGACACAACAACGGGCAGGGAAGCGTCTTCGGTAAAGAAGAAGGCATTTTCAAAGAGCAGTTGCAGATCTTGACGCTTGGTAAAGAATCCACCCACGATCTCTGCTGGCCCTGTAAACTTCGCCAAGAAGGCATCGTCTGTCAACGATGTGCTTTTACCGGGGTAATACCACATGGAGTTATCAAGCCAAATCCGGTTGTCACTGAAACTCAGCAAGGAGCGAGCCTCAATCCAAACCAGCGCCGCTATTGTTCCACGGTTGCGATAGGCTGCCTCATAGACTGGGAAACAGGCAAACAGGGCATCAGTGTCTACCGAATATCCCATCTGCTGCATCTCAACACCCGTGAAGGTCATTAACGCGGTCGACCCGCTGATGCGCTCGCCATCTGCAATCACGCCTCCATACCGGATCTGTCCCCGAGAACTAACCGTAAAGGTCAAATACCCGTAACCTGCTGGCGCATTGTTGATGGTCTCTGAGCCAACATCCAAAACGTCCGCATGCAGGGCAACCGTGTAGTAGCCAACATAGGGGGCGGCCTCGGTTGACGAAACGCTACTTGCGATCACGGGTTGACCGTCAAACGAACCCTCAAACTCGCCCTCTGATGTCACACTCACCTGTAACGTCTCGCCCGTGCGGGTCGTGAGTGTCGCACGGAATGTCCCGTCCGGTGAACCACTATCCCAAGTGCCTCGTATCCGATACCGCTCGCCGGCAGTTTCAATGGTGGCACTTAGGCGACCGGATGAACTCGCATTGAAATTCACTGTCCCCACGACCGGGGGTGATTCGTCCGAGTCTCCACCCAACGCTTCACTTGCAAACAAGACCCCGTCGAATTCAACACGGCTGACAGAGTCGGGCAGATCCTGCGTACGAACATTGAACTGTAACTGAGTGCTTCCCTCGCTGTTGCTCGCAGTCACGGTTACAAGAAAGACCCCCGTCTCACGGGCTTCTCCTGAAATCACGCCAGTCGCTGGATCAATCGTCAAACCACGCGGCAAGCCTGTTGCCGAGTAGGTGACGGGTGTTGTACTGTCTGCCGCTGCGCCAATGAGGGCATTCGCACGCTGGAAGGCATTAAGTGTCGCACCTGCTTGCGGAGCCTCTTCGCTGAAAATTGGAAGGTCCACCACTGCAAAGCGCCAGACGGGCCCCTGCACCATCGCCGTGCCATAATCAGTCGGCACTTCACAATCTACACGCCAATAGATCCAGCCTTGCGCTTCCGTCAGATTCACAAGCCCTTGTCCGACCGCATTGACGCCGCTAACGACGGCCCCTTGATCCACCAATGTTTGAGCCGTCGATCCGCTATACAACCGATACACCGTATTCGATGGATTTTCGGCATCGACCTGCCAGATCAAATCCACCAAGTTGGTGTCAACACGTACAGCATCGATCTGGTATTTCTGTTCCGTCACAGGGAACGTTCCCTCTGCCACAACAGGCGTCAGCGCCTCCCATCCCAAGGTTTTGAGGTAAACCACGTACTGACCACTTTGCCCTGTCGCACGCCAACGGACCACCTCACCCGCTTGAACACCCACGGTATGCGTCTCAATCAACGTTAGCAACGGGTAGTGCTGTTCGCCAATCTCGACAACAACTGTTCCGGAATTTTCATAATTGATTCCGAGTGGCGCATCAGAAAGTCCTGATTGTGTCAAAGTAAAGGTCAGGCGTCCTGCTTCAGGTGCTGTCCACGCAAGCACAGCAGACTCTCCGTCACTCAACGGTTCAGTGCGCAACGCATCTTGAGTTTCGTTGTAAAACCAGAGTTCATCTTCTTGCGTCAACGCCTCATACACAGGCCGATCTGCCACATACTCTTCAAAGGTCGCGCTAACAAGCTGATCTCGGACAGCCACCGACTGTTCCGCCAACCCCAACTCAACCTCACCGGCACTGAGCACCATCGTAACAGCAAATGCACGTGGATCGTAAGAAGCGTTAAGCGGAATTCCTGACACTGTGAATTGCTTTTCCTGCGATTCGTTGTCAGCCCAACTCAGCGTTGCAGGGTCCACATGATAGTCAACGGATGACAGTGTCACCGTGGCACTCCCAACAGCCCCTCCTGTTCTAGCCACAAGGCCTGTGTAAACAGCGCCCTCATTCACGGATCCACTATCAGAGGTAAAACCAACGATTCCCGGCGCATAGGGCTCAGCTTCCGTGATTGTCACTGTTTGCACAGTGGTGCCAACCTCGGCTTCTCCCGAAACCTTAGCAATTGTCACGGTGAACACGCGCTGCGTCGGTGTGGTCCAACGTGAATCATTAATGAGTGGCACCGTAAAGAGCTTGCTGTTTTTTTCACCATCTGCCCATTCCAAGATACCGGACGTAGCCGTGAAATCACGATCCTCAACTGCCGTACCCTCAACCGTTGTATATGAAAAACGCTGGGCTCCCGCGCCGCTCCCCTCACGCGTAACCGTCACCGTCAACTCACCACTGTTTTCAGAAACATTCTGCGATGCCAGACTTAAACCAATGGTTCCCGAGCCATAATAAGATTCAGTTCTCGCAAGAACGACATTGTAAAAATACGGATCTTGTGCGTAACCGTTTCGCGCCAAGAATTGATGCAACTTCGTACCGTCTGGCGCATGAATCGCAACCGTCGGGAAATCTACGCCACCATTGGTACGATAGGCCGCAGTGAGTGTGGTCCAAGCACTGGATGTTAACTTGCTACGGTCGACCATCACCAGAAACATCGGGTAGTTATTCAAAAATGACACCCATTCGGAACTCTGAAAAATATTCGCATCCAGTGTTTTACAATAACCACAGCTCGAGGAGTCAATAATTACAACCAAAAGAGGTAAATTTTGTGCATTGGCACGCGCCTTAGCAGTGCCAAGCTGCATAGTCCAAGCCTTCGCCCTGACACTTGCCGTATCCGTCCCTATCACGGGATAAGCCCACCCACACAAAGAAGCCAACACAACCGCACACACCAACACCAAACGTTTTATCATATACACCTTTCATGTGGCTCTATTAGACAGGTCTCCGTTAAGCCACAATTAAACTGTAGTTTTGCACTTCGGTTACTTGATGTCAAGAATCTCAACCACCCGCGTGCAAAAACGGGGTTGCATGGCTTCCAGTCATTGTCTCACGCCCAGACCCCAAGAACTCCAAGATGAGACAACGGATATTTCCCAGAGGCGTCCGCCGATCTCTGGTAGCAACGCATCCCCCTTCGGGACGCCGGTGCCTTGGCGGAGGTGCCGAGGCGTCCGCAGGTCTCTGGTCTTGGATGCTACATATTGCAAGCTTTGCAACGTTGACCGCAACGCGGAAACTTCTTAGACGAAGTGCTAACGCTTGAATTTTCCCTGTCAACTAAAGTATACTCATTACAAAAGGAGACGTATGGTGTTTCACAATCAAGGAATTCGGTTTTTATTAGTTATTTCTTTAATCTGTTCTCTCACGCAAGCGTGGGCTCAGGTCAAGAAAACCGATCCACTACCTAAAGATGCCCCTGCTAAAAAACTGTCCCCCACAGCTATGGACCCCTCCAAATGGCCTGTGGGACCAGATGGAAAACGATACGCGCCTTTCAACCAGACTGAAAAAGAAGCACCCAAGCTACCAGACCTCAAACCTGAAGCCCCGTTCATTACTATCAATGGTGAGTCCCTCACTTGGGGCGCTCTTCACGCACACCTTGACCTGCTCATCTCAAATACGCGTCTCCCTGCCGGTGTAACCGCAAAAGATCTTGAGGCCGAACGTGCCAACCTGATCATGGGCAGGCTGAACAGTGTCGTACGTAATTACGCGTTAAAAACACTTCTCGCACAAGAGGCACGCGCCCGAGGCGTTGTTCTAACTGAGAAGGAAGTCACTGAAAAACAAAACACCATTTTGACAAAAATTAAGTCAGCGCGCGGTTCTGCGAAACGATATTTAGATGTTTTCAATCAGCCGGGATCTTTCTTTCATGCCGATTTAACCAATTCTTTGTTGCTACAAAAATTCGATCAGGAAATTCTGTTACCCAGCATTGTCATCACTGATGCCGATATCGATGCCGCCTTGCGTACACGTAACGAGACCAATCGCGGTCTGACCGAAACAAATGTGATGCTTCGTCCCACTCTACAAGCGATGCGAAAAGAAATTATGGATGGTAAAGACACCTTTTCCAATCTGGCTTTTCTCAAATCAGAGTGCGGCAGTAGTATAGAGAATGGTGAGTTTGGAACCACCAAGTGCGAAGACCTTCTCCCTGAGTTAATCACAGCTCTGACCAATCTAACCGTGGGCGCAGTCAGCGAGGTTGTTGAAACCCCTTTCTCATTTCATCTTCTAAAACTGAACAAGATCAATTATGGCTTTTTGAAAGAAGGCGATAAAGGTCCTGCACCAGTTGTTTCAATCGACTTTGCGCATATCATGCTCGAAAAGAAGGTACTCCTTCCTGACATTACGCGTGATGCCCTGAAAAAAGAATTAATTGAAACCCGCAAGATCGAAAAGCGTGATGCCCTACTCGATACGTTAATCGCCAAAGCAAAAATTGAGTGCACGCTCAAGCTCAACTTAAAACCCCGTGCCTCGAAGAAGGGCCTTAGAAAAGCAGGCCCCACGCCTGCACAGCCCGAAGAATAACTTAAGCCTAAGAACGGCAGAGTCCACAAAAATCACATAACGTAGTATCCTCGCTATTCGTTTATCTTTGCGTTCCGTGTGTTCTTTGCGGTTAATTTACACCTGCTCTTTTTAAGCGTAAATACCGATCTAGCGCTATCGCGGCGGACGCCTCGGCACCTCCGCCAAGGCTACGGCGTCCCGAAGGGGGAGGTGTCGAGGCGTCCGCATAGCACAGCGTACCGTGCACAGTGGATAAATGGCGAACAGGGGGACACGCCGCAGGTTGATTTTAACCGATCTTCCAGCGGCCCGAACAACATCGCTCGGTACAAAAAAATCGTGTGCGACCTACACTCCATGTCCCGCAGCGACCGCGCTCAAGTTCACCAAACAAAAAAAGGAGCCCCTTTACAGGGACTCCTCTTTTTCAACACTTAAGCTTTACGCTTAGAGTCAGATTACGGGCAAAGATCGAACAGATCGACGACACTTGCACGGAACGCTGATTCCATTGCAGCTTCAACAGCTTCGATGCTGGTGTAAGCTGAGCGTTTCTTGTTGAGCTTTGCGGACCATGTGCCGCCTGCAACTGCGTCAACCAAGGTGCAATCGAAATCGCACATCGGTGAGGTCAGATCGCAAGGCGTATAGCCATACCAACCTGTGAACCAGCCTGTCCAGCTCGGCCAATCGACACGCACCTGGCAACCTTCGACGCTGTTATCACCGCAGGATGAGGTGTTCTCTCTACCAGCGGTCACGCCGCCTTTGGTCTTGCCAAAGCCAACGAACTGCAGATCAATCACGCCGCCATCACAATCATCACCCTCGAGTGTCCACATGACATCGGACTCCAGCGTGTAACCACGGCCAGGGCGGGTGTTCAGTGCGATGATATCATCAAGATATTTGCCGAATGCCGTCAGAACTTCAACCGGCTGATCTTCGAACTTAATCAAGGCGCTCGTGCTACGATCATAGATGTAGACGTTGAACGCGTCATCAAGACAGCAAACTTCGTTGGTCACGGTCGGATCAAGAGGGTCCACGATTGTGTCCACAATCATTTTCCCAACGATCACACCCTTGAGGCTGATCTTGTTAACGGCCTTATAGCCATAACGTCCTTCATTGGCAACTTTGCCAGACGCCTTGAAATCCCAAACTGGGATATCGCAATCGCCTGTTGCAGACGGACTTCCACAGAACGTCCAAGCATGTGCGCCACCCACGATCGTCATCGCGGCAGCAAACATCATCAATTTCTTCATGAGTACTCCTTGTTTTGTTTCTCTTTTTTAAAGAGCCAAACGACTCCTAAACGTCGCTGGCTTCTTCAAAACGGTGTCACGTTAGCATATACGGTATATGCTGTCAACCCGTGAAAATTAAAAAATCCTTTGGTTTTTCAGGCACTCGCCTGTAACCTTCTTTGTCGTTGAACGGCTGAAATTTATCAAACCGTGTGCCTACGAGCAAGCGCGAAATTAAAAAATCTTTTCGCCGGCGTTGCCTCTTAATTAATGGCATGCAAAACTGAAAAATGACTCGTCTCATGTTAAACATAAAAAAGGGTTTCAAGTCAGAGGCCCTTTCGGTTATAAGCGTTTTGATAATCTCGATCTGATTCCCTGCGGGTGGAACGCCGTAGCCTTGGCAAAGGTGCCGAGGCGTCCGCACAGCAAAGCGTACCGGGCGCAGCAATCCAAGACAAGGACCTGCGGACGGCTCGAAAAGCCATCCCTACCAGCACCCACGCGGTAGGGACGCATCCCCCTTCGGAACGCCGTAGCCTTGGCAGAGGTGCCGAGGCGTCCAAGACAGGTCTGAGGATTTTCTTGGGATACAACGTAATCCTGATTTTCGGAGTCTTTTTCATTTACCGCAACAGCGTGTGTGGAAATAAATTGGCGTGTGAGCCGTTTAAGGATAATGTAATCAAAACTTTCGTAGTGTGTGTGTTCGGTTAGAGAGGATAAGATCCCATGCGGCGTATTGCATGTTTGATAAGTACGGGTTTTGTGGTCTGGATGGGTTTGGGTGCGCCTGAACCCGCCGTTAGGGCTCTTTATTGTCAAGCGACCTCGCCGACAACCGAAAGTTTGCTTGATCCTCTGGTCTTTCGGGAACTGGCACAACAAGGCATAACGCCGCTTTACTGTACGGATGCAGTGTTTGTCAGACGTGCTTACTTAGACGTGATTGGCACGTTACCGACTGCCGCAGAAGCGCGTGCCTTTTTAAAAGACCCGTCACTACGCAAGCGTGCAGGATTGATTGATGCGCTACTACAGCGTGCGGAGTTCGCGGATTATTGGGCCATGCGCTGGAGCGACTTGCTACGTATTAAAGCCGAGTTTCCGGTTAATCTTTGGCCTAATGCCGCGCAGGCCTATCACCGGTGGGTGCGTGCGGCCATCCGTGTTAACAAGCCGTATGATTGCTTTGCGCGTGAACTGCTGACTTCAAACGGTAGCAATTTTCGCGTGGGACCGGTCAACTTTTATCGTGCAATTCAAGAACGGTCTCCCGAGGGTATCGCAAGTGCTGTAGCCTTGACCTTTATGGGGCAACGTACGGATCAATGGTCTGCAAGCGCGCTGGCTGACTTAGCAGCCTTCTTTGCACAGGTCGGGTATAAACCGACCCGCGAGTGGAAAGAAGAGATTGTTTTCTGGGATCCACAAAAACCCCTCCCCACCCCGATGGGTCATCTACCGGACGGTCAGTCGTATCGTTTTACATCAGTACGTGATCCTCGCGAAGCTTTTGCTGATTGGTTGATTAAGCCCGAAAATCCTTGGTTTGCAAGGACAGTGGTAAATCGTGTCTGGTACTGGCTGATTGGACGCGGCATTGTGCATGAACCGGATGATATGCGTGCCGATAATCCCCCTTGTAATCCAGAGCTACTAAAGGTGCTAGCGCGTGCCTTTATTAATAGCGGGTATGATATGCGTCAACTCTATCGGTTGATTTTGAGTTCACGTGTTTACCAACTCTCATCTGTGTTCCCCCCTGAACAAATGACCCAGGCAGCACCTCTCTTTGCCTATTATCCCTTGCGTCAGCTGGATGCTGAAGTGCTGATCGACGCCATCAATAAAGTCACGGGAGCTTCGGATCTCTATACCAGTGCAATTCCCGAACCCTTCACTTTTATTCCGCCGAATAAGCCCGCGATCGCCTTGCCTGATGGGTCGATCTCGAGTCCCTTTCTTGATCTGTTCGGACGTCCTGCCCGTGCGACGGGTCTGGCAAACGAGCGTATCAACCGAGCAACAGTGCCCCAACGTATGCACCTGCTGAACGCGAGTCATATTCAGGGTAAACTTGAAAAAGGCACGGTTCTCAAACAGCTTATTCGCGAGATGCGTGGACAGCGGGCGTTGATTGAAGAGATCTACCTAACCATCCTTTCGCGGTTCCCGACGACAAGAGAACTCGGGGTGGTCGAACAGTATATAAATAAAGGCGTGGTTAGTGGAGACGGCATCGCGATTGATCTGGCATGGGCGTTGATCAACAGCGATGAATTTCTCTATCGGCATTGAGGTGTCTTGCGCAGACGATACGGAAGTTCTTTCGGACTTTTGGAATCGCGCAAAAGGAGAGCAAATGAAATCACGGCATGATATCACACGGCGCGAGATGCTGTGTAGCGGAGTTTGCGGTGTAACCGCAAGCCTGCTTGCAGGGCGTTCAGCACGGGCGCAAACCGTTGATGTGCCTGTGCCCACCGCCAAAGCGAGTTCAGTTATTCAGGTTTTTCTATGGGGCGGGATGTCGCATACCGACACGTGGGATCCCAAACCAGATGCTGGCGCTGATTACACAGGCGCGTTCAAGGAGGTGCTCCCTACCAACGTGGAAGGGATTCGCATCGGTGCGTTGTTCCCGAAATTGGCACGACAGGCGGATAAATATTCTCTGATTCGTAGCATGACCCATCGCAACAATGGTCATGAGACAGCGGCGTATCTGATGCAGACGGGCCACATGCCCGGACAACGGCTGGCTTTTCCCTCAATTGGCGCGATCTTTGCCTTGTTCAAGGGTGAACAGGCGGGTTACAAAGGGTTGATTCCTCCCTATGTCGTGTTGACCCAGCCACAGGGGCGTTTTTCAGAAGCCGGTTTTTTGGGATCGCGGTGTAGCCCCTTTGCAACAGGGGGTGACCCTAATGCCACACGATTCGAGGTTGAAGGCGTGGTGGCAAAAGGGATCACTGATGAGCGACAGGCGGCACGACGTGATCTGCACGCCTCTCTCAATACGATGGGGCAGTCGCTGGCAGGAAATCCAGAATTGAAACTTGCGCGTGAGGCTGAAAAAAGTGCTTACGATCTAATCTTGGGAGAGGGGCGCGACGTGTTTGATCTTTCCCTCGAGACGGATACCATACGAGAACGGTATGGACGCCATACCTTTGGACAGGAGTGTCTCGCGGCGCGTCGTCTGGTAGAGGTTGGGGTGCCTTATATCACGATCAATTATCCAGGCGGTTGGGATACACATTCCAACCATTTCGCCACCATGAATCGCCAATGCCCTCAATTAGATCAAGGGTTGGCCGCGCTACTAGAGGATCTGTCGGAACGCGGATTGTTAGAACGTACGATTGTTTGGTGCTGTGGCGAGTTTGGCCGGACGCCCAAAGTGGATTGGCAACCTCCATGGAATGGAGGGCGGAACCATTACGGCAACGTGTTTTCGGTCCTTGTGGCAGGAGGCGGATTTAAGGGCGGTCATTTGGTGGGCAGCTCAACTGAAAAAGGCGAGGAAGTTGCCGAGCGGCCGGTCTATCCGATCGATCTGATAGGGTCTATCTACGATCTAGCTGGAATTGATTCGAATGCCCGACTGCCGCACCCAGAGGGCGCAGATGCACGAGTGCTCGATCCACGCGAAAAAGGAGCCAAGACTGCCGGACGCCTCAAGGAAATTATGTGATCCAATCTCGGCACGAGTAAGGCATGAGAAAACCATGAGCGTGAGTAACAAAGAGATGAAGAAACAACGGTTTGTGTTCTTGACCGGCTATATCGCGCGGAAAAAACGGCTGTGGGCCATCGCGTGTATTGGTTTTTCTGCATGTGCAGTTCAGGCTCAGAAACCAGCTTATATCGGATTTGTTTATCCAGCTGGAGGTCAGCAGGGAACAACCGTTCATTGCATGCTGGGGGGCCAGGCGATTGATGACGTCTGTGGAGTGACTGTATCTGGCACGGGCGTGTGTGGTCAGCTCATCGACTATGAACCCCAACTCAATGCGCAGGAAATGCAGGTGTTGAGGGAACAACACAAAGAGTTGAAGCCACAATCCCGTGCAAAACGAACGCCGGCAGTCACCAACTTGATAGCACGACTTGGAAAATTGCTTGAGGAGTATGTTCAGCAACCTCAATGTTCGTCCATTGCCAATCATGCGATTGTGGCGGTCACGATCGATGCAAATGCACTGCCAGGTGTTCGAGAGATTCGACTGGTCACAGCACGTGGGCTCTCGAATCCACTTGCCTTTCATATTGGTCAGTTTCCGGAGGTCTCAGGAGATCCGATGCCAACCTCTCCCAAACAGATCTTGGGGAAGGAGTCTCAGAGTTTGCGCCATCGTAAACCCTCTGGCGAGTTACAACGACCGCGGCGCAAGAAGCGGGAAGAGGACATGGAGATGATGACAACCTCTATGGCAACGGGAATGGCCGGCCCAGAGGCACAGACCGACTTGGATGATCCAGAAATCGTGATTCAGCTCCCCTGTACCATCAATGGGCAAATTGCCTCTGGCTCGGTAGATCGCTATCGGTTTAGCGCACGCTGTGGCCAACGACTGGTTGCCACGGTGCAAGCGCGCTCGTTGGTGCCGTATCTGGCCGATGCTGTACCCGGCTGGTTTCAACCCGTGCTCCTCTTGTGTGATGCGCAAGGGCGTGAGGTTGCTTATAATGATGACTACCGTGGGAATCCTGACCCCGTGCTCTTTTGCGAAATCCCTGAGCAAGGGGATTATACCCTCGTCATTCACGATGCGATCTTTCGTGGTCGGGAGGATTTTGTCTATCGAATCACGCTCGGTGAATTACCCTTTGTGACCAGCTACTTTCCTTTGGGTGCACAGGTCGCAGTGGATAGTGTCATCGAATTAAAAGGGGTGAACCTTGCCGAGCAACGGCTGTTACCGGCCATGGATACCCTGCAACCCGGCATCCACACCTTTACGGCCAGCGGCCGCAACGGCATTCGCTCCAATCCCATTTCTTTTGCCATTGATTCTTTACCCGGTAGCCTAGAACATGAGCCCAACAATACGCCGGACCAGGCTCAACAGGTCTCACTGTCACAGATAATCAATGGCACCATCGATACGCCTAACGATAGCGACTATTTTAAATTTAAAGGTGAAGCGGGTCAGGAGGTCGTGACCGAAGTGATGGCACGCCGCTTAGGGTCGCCCTTAGACGCCTGCCTGACGATTCTGGATGAGCAAGGTCGCGTGTTGGGATTCAATGATGATCAAGAGGATATTGGCTCCGGTCTAAACACTCACCACGCGGACGCCTATCTGCGGATTTGTCTTCCTGCTACGGGTATCTATACCGTGTGTTTGCGTGATACGCAGCACAACGGAGGCGCTGCCTATGCCTATCGATTACGGATCAGTGCCCCTCAATTCGGTTTTGACCTTCGGGTGGTGCCATCGCGCGTAACGATGCGCGCCAAAGGTGAGGCCTCCGTGACCCTTCATGCGATTCGTAAAGATGGCTTTAACGGAACGATCCGTTTCCGACTCAAAGAGCCCGCCAGTGGTTTTACGCTTCAGGAGGCGACGCTGACTGGCACACAGAGTGTGGTGCGCGTGACCATCAGAACCACGTTAAAGGGGCAAAAAGACCCGATCCCTCTCGTGATCGAAGGTGTTTCCGAACATGCCGGGCAACCCTTGGTTAGTACAGCGGTGGGTGCCGAGGATTGCATGCAGGCTTTTCTCTGGCGACATCTGGTCCCAACTCAAGAGTTCTTGGCCTATGTCTGGGCACCCCCCGACAACGCACGACACACCGCTAAGAAAAACCGTTAAGAGAATCTACTCATGCGGGCAGAGCCCGCAACCCTCACCCCTGCCCTCTCCCAGAGGGCGAGGGAGATGGCAACAACGTGTTTTTTATCGCTGTTCTTCGGCCATAAGGCACTCAACGACTACCTTGATCAACGCCTAAGGCGTGACGCTCTATCTTTCGCGCTTGTGTCTGAGGGGGGTTACGCTAAAATAATCTGATTATGGATAACGTAACAATTATTTCGCGTGCTAAGCAGGTGATGGAGATCGAAATCGAAGGGCTCCGCATCGCACAGGGTGCGCTGGGTGATGGATTTATTGCCGCCGTTCATTTGATCACCGAGATCTTGGACAAGGGAGGCAAGATTGTCATAACAGGTGTTGGCAAGAACCTCCACATTGCTGAAAAATTCTCGGCAACCCTTGCCAGTACGGGATCAACCAGTGTGGTCATGAATCCAATTCAAGCCATGCATGGTGATCTGGGCATCATCGCTGCTGGTGATGTGTTGCTCGCGCTCAGCTTTTCAGGTGAGTCTGATGAGGTGATCAAACTGATTCCTGCGGTTCGGCGGCTTTCGATTCCTGTGATTGGCATGGTTGGCAATCTAGAGAGTACTCTTGCTAAACTGAGCGACGTGGCCCTCTGTGTGAAAATCGGTCAAGAGGCCTGTCCTTTTGGCATGGCTCCTACAACCAGCACCACCGCAACACTGGCCGTAGCCGATGCCTTGGCAATGGTGCTCATTGATGCCCGTCATTTTGACAAAGCCAGTTATGCTAAACTGCATCCAGCAGGGGCAATCGGTCGTGCGCTTGTATTACGTGTGCGGGACATCATGCGCATCGGCGAGCGACTTGCTAGCCTGCCGTTAACAGCCACCGTGATGGATGCTGTCATGGCGATGACGGCCGCACAAAGTGGTGCCGCTTTGATCGTCGATCTAGAAGGGCGACTCGCGGGCATCTTTACCGATGGGGATCTGCGCCGCTTGCTCTCCGACGATGGACAAGACCTGTTGCATAAACCCGTGCTCCCTGTCATGACCGCCAAGCCCATTTCCGTAACAGATGAGGCGTTCGCAGTGGATGTCTTGCGCATCTTTGAGCAGTACAAGATTGATGACTTGCCCGTTGTCGATGCGCAACAACATTTGTTGGGCTACGTCGACATTCAGGATCTACCCAAGATGAAGGTGATGTGAACCTCTCGGTTTCGTCCGCGTTAGATAGGGTGAAAGGAATTGATTGCAATGACTCTGAATGAGGCCTTTGCGCTTTTTAATCGCGGCGGGCCTGTCATGTGGCCTCTACTCTTGGTTTCACTGATGGGACTAACCGTGACGTTTGAACGATTGTTTGCGTTCTGGCGTTTCCACTCGGCCAATCTCTTTTTCCGCAAGAGTCAACGCACATTGATCGCGTTGACACGCGAAGGACGCTTTGATGAAGCGATCGCCTGCGCGCGGCAGGCGGAGTCTCCGTCGTGTCGCGTGCTCACCCAAGCATTGGAGAATCGCGAATCAGGATTTCAAGAAACGCTGGAAGCAGCTTCGCAACTGGAACTAGATAGTTTACGACGCGGTCTTTCTGTGCTCGACACAACCATCACCGTGGCACCGATGCTGGGCATTCTCGGAACTGTGACGGGTATTATCAACACCTTCAATATGCTCAATGCTGCGGGAATCGAAAACCCGACAGGTGCGACCGCGGGAATTGCTGAAGCGTTGCTCACCACAGCGGCGGGATTGATTGTGGCAATCGCATGTCTGTTCCCCTTCAATTTTCTAGTGGCGCAGTTGAAGCGGCGGACCAATGAATTGGAACAGCTGATTCACCAATTCGGGTTGGCGTATGCCGCAGGTTCAACGCAGACCGCGATTGAACCCAAGTGATGGGCCGCATAATATGGGCGTGTGTGGTGTGTGCAGTTGACGAGCCGGAAGTGAAAAAATCACAGGGAGAAAAACATGCGGTTGAGTTCGGGATATGAAAATCGCAAAGCCCGGGTTGAGATGATCTCCCTGATGGATGTCATGTTTCTGATTCTGGTTTTCTTTGTCTACTCCATCTTCTCAATGTCAGTGCATCGCGGACTGAAAGTCTCGTTGCCAGATGCACGCGGCACTCTGGAACACGGAGAGACTGCACTAGTAACGTTGACCGCAGACAATAAACTTGCCCTCAACCGGCGTCCGCTTGAATTTGAAGCTTTGGTCCGCAATCTCACGCTCTTATGTCGTGAGACGCAAACCTCTGTATTGATCAGTGCGGATAAAGCAGCGCCCATTGGCACGGGCATTGCGCTGTTGGGTCGCCTTAAAAAAGGCGGCGTTGAGCACGTCACGTTTCAGGTCAGCGGCAATGACCTAGAGTAGGATCGCTTAAGTATGCGGCCTCTCCTCAACCATCTTATCTGCTTTACGCTTGCAGCACTGCTTCATCTGCTGGTGCTGATGTTAGCGGGTCGTCACTTCATGCAGACAACCGAAACTTGCGTTCCACAACTCGAACTTGCGGAAGTAGAACTGACACTCGAAGGCGCTCCGAAAGAGACGTCAAGCGCAACATCAGCAGCGTCTGCCGCAGCGCAAAAAACATCAGTTACACCGCCTGAACCGCCTGAAAGTCTTGCGCCTCCGGAACCTTTGCCAGAAGCGCGTCCAATACCCGAACCGATTATTACAACCCCCTCGCCAATCCTCCCTGATCCCCGTCCCGCCCCACGTCCGGATCTGCCCGAAATTCCAGTTGAACCGACTCCTCAGAAAGCAATCATCGAACCCCCATCAGAACGTGACCCTGATCGTTCTCATACAACGACGACCCCTGCCAGCGACAGCGCGTCCGAACAATCTGATTCATCTGAAGCTGGAGGGAGTGCCTTTGGTCAGGTAAATGCCTATCCAGCCTTGGAGCGAACGATACGTCCAGTGTATCCAATTAGCGCACGCCGCCGTAACGAAGAAGGAACGGTCGTGTTGGATGTAACGGTCGGTGCAGATGGACGTGCCAGTGACGTGGCGCTGGTAACATCCAGTGGCTATCCCGATCTGGATCGTGCTGCACAGCGCGCCGCAGCCAAGGCACGTTTCAAGCCCGGTGAACGCGAGGGACGTCCCGTAACAGCAACGGCACGCCTGACACTAATCTTCCGATTGCGCGATCTTTAATTTTTCATATCGTACAATAAAGAGACGGTTAAACAGATTGCGTAAACACCTCATTATGATAAAATTGCGTTCTTGTTTTTAACCCTAAATACTGTGATTGGAAGAAGAGAATGAATGACCTCTTAACTAAGCTACTTGAATGGGCCACCTTGTATGGGCTAAACATCATCGCTGCTCTCGTGATTGTCCTCATTGGCTGTTTTGTGGCAAACACAATTAAATCCTTGATTATCCGCGTTCTGGAAAAGGGGCATGTCGACAAGACGCTGGTCTCTTTCCTTTCCAGCATCTGCCACATCGGCATCATGATCTTTGCCATCATTGCCGCACTCGGAAGGCTGGGCGTACAGACGGCATCCTTTGTAGCGATTCTCGGTGCCGCTGGCTTGGCCGTTGGCTTAGCCTTACAGGGGTCGCTCGCAAACTTTGCATCAGGCATCTTGATGGTCATCTTCAAACCCTTCAGAGCTGGCGATTACATCGAAGGCGCAGGCGTTGCCGGATCGGTTCAATCCTTGGGGATCTTCACTACCGAGCTGTGCTCTCCAGACAATAAAAAAATCATCATCCCAAACGCAAAAATCATGGGTGACAACATTATTAACTACTCAGCGAATGACTCCCGTAGACTTGATTTGGTGGCGGGCGTTAGTTATGGGGATGATATCGACAAAGTCAAACGCGTCCTTAAATCAATCTTGGAGAACGACTCGCGTGTTCTGAAAGACCCAGAACCGGTCATCGCAGTCCTTCAACTCAATAACAGCCGCGTCGATTTTGCCGTTCGTCCTTGGGTTAAGACAGCCGACTACTGGCCCCTGCGCTTTGCGTTGTTGGAAAACATCAAAAAACGGTTTGATGAAGAAGGAATCTCAATCCCCTTCCCTCAACAGGATATCCATATCATATCTGAAGTTGTAAAATCCTGATAATTTGGAAGTCATGACCGTCCGCGACGGATATGGCTAAAGGGCTCACCTCTTTGACTCAAGATTCGGAGATAGTTTATGTGGGAATACAGTGAAAAAGTGATGGATCATTTCCGCAATCCGCGGAACGTCGGTAAGATAGAAAACCCCGACGGCGTCGGGACGGTCGGCTCGTTGGCCTGTGGCGATGCCTTGACCCTGATGTTTAAACTAGACGAGACTCAGCATATTTCCTCTGTCAAATTTCAGACGTTCGGCTGTGCCAGCGCCATTGCCTCGTCATCTGCTCTAACCGAGATGGTCATCGGTAAAACTGTTGCAGAGGCGGAAAAAATTACGAACAAGCAGATCGCTGATTACCTTGGCGGCCTACCAGACCAGAAGATGCACTGTTCGGTCATGGGACGTGAGGCGCTTGAAGCCGCGATCTGTAACTATCGCACCGGCGAAACCGCCTTTAAAAATCTCGAAGATCACATTATCTGTACCTGCTTCGGTGTCTCTGAGAACGAGATCCGGCGAGTTGTTACAGAAAACAAGTTAACTCAGGTTGATGAAGTGACCAACTTTTGTAAAGCCGGGGGTGGATGTGGCATGTGTCACGAGGATATTGAAAAAATTATCGCTTCTGTCCGCACTGACCAGTCCGATCCCGTTGTTGCGCCTGTCGTTTGTACCCAAAAAAAACTATCGAACCTTCAAAAGATGAAATTAATTGAAGAGGTTATCGATCGTGAAATCAGACCCCAGCTACAGAAAGACGGCGGCGATATCGAACTGATTGACATTATCGAGAACCGCGTAGTTATTGCGTTTCGCGGCATGTGCGCTGGCTGTCACTCCGCGACCTTTACGCGACAAGACTTCATTGAAGCCAAATTGCGCGAATTCGTTACGCCAGAAATCTGTGTTGAGGAGGAGGAAAAATAGATGTTACCCTACGAGTACGCGCATGATTTAGACACCCCTGTTCACCCAGTTAGTGCACCGGACTATATGGCGCGCGACGCCCTGCGAGCCCTTCAACTTCACAGATTGCAAGGCTTGGTAAAGCGAATTTACGAGCAAGTCCCTTTGACACGCAAACGCATGGATGAGCAAGGTGTAAAACCAGAGCATATCAAAACCCTTAAAGATATTGCCCTGTTGCCTTTTATGCTCAAGACCGATTTGCGCGATGAGTATCCTTTTGGACTCTTTGCCAGCCCCATGAATGATATTGTGCGCTTCCACTGTTCCAGCGGCACCACCGGTAAACCGATTGTCATTGGCAATACCCGCAATGATATTTTGGTCTGGCAAAATGGGTGTATGCGTGCACTGGCGATGTGTGGCGTACGTAGCTCAGATATCATGCAGGTGGCTTACGGGTATGGACTGTTCACGGGTGGCCTTGGCCTACATTATGGTGGGGAGGGCTTGGGCTGTGCAGTGTTACCCATCTCTGGAGGCAATACTGACCGACAACTCATGCTGATGCGCGATATGGGCGTGACTGTCATTGCCTGTACGCCAAGCTACTTTTTGCACCTGATCGACGAGGGCATGAAAAAGGGAATCGACTTTAAGAAAGATCTCAAATTGAAACATGGCGTCTTCGGTGCTGAACCTTGGACTGAAGAGATGCGTGCCAAAATTGAGTCACTTACAGGGATTACCGCACATGACATCTATGGCCTTACCGAAATTTCGGGGCCCGGTGTCGCAAATGATTGTCCATACCATCGGGGTCTGCATGTCTTCGAGGATCACTTCTATCCGGAGATCATTGATCCTGAAACACTGGAACCCCTACCGGATGGTGAGAGAGGCGAGTTGGTCTTTACGACACTAACACGTACGGGTACCCCCATGTTACGCTATCGCACACGCGACATTTCGTGTATCCACGCCGAACCTTGTCCATGCGGACGCACGATTCGTTCGATTGACCGCATCAGTGCCCGCAGCGATGACATGCTGATCATTCGAGGTGTCAATGTCTTCCCGTCGCAAATTGAAGCTGGCTTAATGTCCGTAGAATCCGTGCTCCCGCATTACCACATCTTCGTATCCAAAGAGGGCGATCTGGATATACTTGAAATCAAAGTAGAGGTCACGCAAGAGACCTTTAGTGATGATATCAAGACCCTTGAACGACTCCGTCGGCGGATCGGACACGCTGTTCAGCGGATTATCAACATTAGCGCTAGAATCACGCTCGTGGAACCGCACACACTCCCGCGCAGTGAAGGAAAATTGCTACGGGTAACTGACCTTCGTAAAAACAATTAACTCCGTTCAAAAGGGGCTGTCTATGACAATCCATCAGATCTCACTTTTTCTTGAAAATAAACCCGGCCATCTGAATACGATTTGCCGGACATTAGCAGAGGCACAGATCAATATCGTCACCCTCTCGCTCGCTGATACCCAGCAATTTGGCATCGTACGACTCATTGTTGAGGAGTGGCAAAAAGCCAAAGAGGTGCTTGAGCAAGCTGGTTATGTCGTCAACGTGCGCGAAGTGGTGGCTGCAGCCGTTGCTGATAAACCAGGCGGTATGGCAGAAATACTCGATATCATCGGTAAAGCCAGTGTGAATATTGAGTACATGTACGCCTTTGCTTTTCGCCACGGTACTGAAGCGGTCCTCGTCTTCCGCTTTGATGATCCTGCTCGGGCAGTTGAGGCCTTGCAAGCCGCTGGCCGCGATGTTTTTGATGCGGTCACTCTTTTTAATAAAACAAAATGAACACAACGCCGATGATAGAAAATCAGATTTGGCAACCTGAATACGAATGTCTGCCTCGCCCTCAACTTCGTAAGCTACAAACGAATCGCTTGCGTGAAGCCGTTGCACGTGCTGCAACCGTTCCCTTCTACCGCGAAAAGTTCGCGCAGTGCGGGATCACGCCCGAAAGCATCTCGTCAGTAGATGACTTGCGCCGTTTGCCCTTTACGACGAAAAGCGATTTTCATCAGAACTATCCATTAGGCCTCATGGCGGTCCCGCGACATCAAATCGCACGATTCCAGGGAACGAGTGGCACCACTGGCAAGCCAACGTGGACGGCCTATACCACGGGTGATGTCGAGCGTTGGGCTGATCTCTGTGCTCGCTTTCTGGTGGCTGGGGGCCTGCGCCCTGAACACACCGTGCAAATCTCGTTTGGCTTTGGCTTGTTTACGGGTGGGTTTGGTCTACACAATGGCATTGCACGCGTAGGTGCTGCGATCATTCCCGTCTCGAGCGGTAATTCCGTTCGGCAACTCACCTGCATGCAGGATCTTAGCCCTGAAGTGTTGATCTGTACCCCCTCCTACGCACTGAAACTGATGGACGACATTCTCAATGGTGGGGTGGACCGCGCAAGCCTCGCAATCCAGCATGCACACTTTGGCGGTGAGCCTTGGACTGAAGAGATGCGCGAACGCATTGAAAAAGGACTCGGCATCCTTTGCTGGAACAATTACGGCATGGCCGAATGTGGTGGACCGGGCGTTTCAGGCGAGTGTGCCTATCGCAATGGGATGCATATCCAAGAAGACCAATATCTACTTGAAACCATTGATCCTGAGACGCTGGAGACGCTGCCAGAAGGCGAAAAGGGGGAACTGGTTGTCACGCCGCTTTGTCGCGAAGCGTTGCCGGTCATGCGGTACCGAACGCGCGATATCGGCATCATTTATCCTGATGAGCCGTGCCCCTGTGGCCGAACTACACGCCGCATGAGTCGCATTCTGGGGCGCACCGATGACATGTTAATCATTCGCGGAGTCAACGTTTTCCCGTCGCAGGTCGAGACGGCACTGATGCGGTTCGAGAAGGTTGCCCCTCACTACATGATCGAAGTCAGCCGCCCCAAAGCGCTTGATGAGGTTACCGTGCACATCGAAATGCAACCCGGTATGTTTTCGGACAGCATGCGTGAGATGCAGGCCATCCGCGATAAAATTGCCAGCGCCATCTACGGTGTCACAGGCTTGCACATGCTTATTAATCTTGTTAGCCCCAATACGCTCGAACGCTTCGAGGGTAAATCGCGCCGGGTCAAAGACCTGCGTAAACTGGTGGACTGAACGTGAGTTGATCTTCTCAGCATCGGCTTTTGACAACACCGTATCCGCGCCGCGGTAAGACATCAACCGTTCCGAAACAGTCTGCCTGACGGGCTGCGAGATTTTGTGCATTTTTCGCAACCATGAGGCAGCACCCCCCCTTTTGTAACGTCGCACGCGCACTTTTCAGAAAGAGTTCGGCAATCCGGAAATCAGAGTAATAGGGAGGATTCCCAACGAATAGAGAGAACTTCCCTGTCGTGAGTCCCTCATCTGAGAGCACCAGGGGGTGGTTTTCCAACCCGAGAGTCGCAAGGTTCGCATGGGTAGCGGCCAAGGCACGAGCATGCGAATCCAGAAAAGTAACCCGCGCATCCGAACGACTCGTCGCGAGCAGAAGACCGACCAGCCCACAGCCACATCCCATATCGAGAACACGCGCGTTGGGAGTCAGTTCGGTTACAGCGATCTCCGCCAGTGCGAGCCCCCCCCAGTCAGGACGCCGGTGACAGAAAACACCGGGTAGCGAACAGAGTGTGAGTTGTGGTCCGTTGGGCACAGAGGCTGGGAAATGTGCACAGAAGTTTCGCAACTGAGTAAGGGGTTCGCGTTTACGTACCAGCAAACAGATGACGCCACGACGATCAAAAAGTACGGTTGCGTTGCCAAAAAGTGCTTTAACCTGTTTGTGCAACGCCGTGCGGTCAGTCTCGCAGGCCAGCAGACAGACGCCGTCAGTTGCCAAAGAAGCGTGGATTTGCTCAAGCTGATCAAGGATCAATTCGCCACTCATGCTCCCTTTAGAGGCCATGAAGAGCGCAACGTCGTAGGGCCCTGATGGCACGGAGGTTGTGCAAGCGAGTGTTACAGCGTGGCGATCATTCGCATTTGAAGAGGTACTGAAACCCGGAATGGCGGTAACAAACGGATCGTGCTGAAAACGCCATGTATGATCATTGGCCATCAAATTTCGCCCAATGGCACGGACATGATGCAGATCAAAGGCATGACAGGTAAGCGCACTCTCGGGAAAGAGGTGACGGGCCGTCATGGTGATGACCCCCGTCCGATTGCCGGCAATTAAAATCGAGGCGGGCTGCGTGGACAGGCGGGTGAGATTTTCAATCAACAAAGTTTCGGTGGCATGCAGACCTGAACGCGAAACAACCTGAATTTTATTGTTCAGAAACTTCTCTTTTTGCGAGGCTTTGCTGTTTCGATCAGTAATTCGAAGAGTATACATTTTTTTCAATCAATGGGGTGGAAGAAGGCACCGAATTCCAGAACTGGTAGGTCGCAGGCGCCAAGACGTCGTGCAGCCAAACAAAGGTCTCGGTCATTACTGACCAAGATCACAGCCAGATCCGGCGCTGAAGATTTGAAGAAACGAACGTTATCGAGCAAAACCTTATCTGCCCGGTGCTCACCTTCGCCACCTGAGTAGGTGACCCGCACATTTGGCGCGGCTTGGGTATCACTCCGCGTGGGACCGTCAAAAATAATCCAGACGCGTATGGATGGCATCGGGGATATTAAACGCACAATATCGGCGGTGAGCAAATCGCGCTTTTCAGCTTCAGTACGCGACCGACCACGCGTTGGATTATATCGCGTGGGCAAACCAAACAGCAGATTGTGGCCATCAATCAACAGGATGGCGGGGCACTGTCCGCAGAGCGCGCGACTCAGCAGTGCGACGGACGGGTTACGAACCTGCATACGTGGATCAGGCGGTAGCACCGTAGCATGCGTTGCCATTAAACGTTTTTGAAATGCGAGTTGCAAACGGTCCAGCGCAGGAGCATCCAAGATGTGGAGGTCCGCGAGTTGTTGGGGCAACTCACACACGCGAGGGAGATCATTCTCCTCTGCGTTGTGAATGCGTATCAGCAAGGCATCCTCTAAAGGCGTAACCGCTGGCGTTGGATCGAGAAGATGTTTCAAGCTCTCAATTTCATGCCCCAAGAGAGGTTCCAAGCGCTTGAGTTCTGGGGTTTGGTGCAGCGCCTCGCAAAGCGCTTGCCGGACGCGAGTATAAGCCGCAGTCAAGTGCTCCAGGCGCACCCGCAGTAACGCTCGATTACCACTGTGGCGGTCACGCTCCTGTTGTTTTTTGAGGGCCGATTCAGCTTGTATTAGAAGATCTTCATGTACTTGACTTTGCTTCTCGACGCACTGTTCCAGTGCGCAGGCTTGCGCCAGCCAACCATGAAATTCCGTTGCCAGAGCAAGTTCCAGCGCCGCACGCAAGCGTTCGTCACGCTGCGTCTGTTCGCGTTTCAGCTCACTTTGGATCGTCTCCAGTTCGATTTGACGCTGTTTCAGAAGTGTAGCGGCTGATCGTATCTTTTCCCGTGCATCAGTCAACTCAGTTTCACAGGTTGCCAGTTTTGTAGTGATTCGTGCAAGACGATCATCCACGCCTTTGAGACGACGATTTTCCGTTTGAAGCTGGCGAAGACGATCCTCAAGGCGATCCTTCTGGGCACGCCAAGCTTGTTGCGTTGCGGGCTGACCAGAAATCAGTTCACTGCCCAAGAGCGTTGTTAGTCCCCCGAACCGTTCTTGCAAGTGCTTCAGCGCGTCTTCGGGTGAAAGCGGCAGAAAAGACTCGGTGTCTGCGAGCCACGAGACCCCTTTTTCGCGAACATCAGGACGTTCGTCGAGCAGCAAGGCAATCAGAAACAGGGGGGTTCCAAGCAACGTAACCAGCGCATGACGCATCTCAACAAGTAGCTCAGTGGACAGAAGCGTTGTGATTGCCGCAGTTTGCGAACGACGTGCGAGCGTCCGTCGTAAGGTGTCAGAGAGCGGCTGGGAACTATTGACAATTTGCAGCAGTCTCGCACGAATCACAGCGGGCTTACTGTCTAAGCGAAATCCCCCCGTGCTAAAAGCAGGGTCAGTAGCGACCAAAAGCGACAGCTCACTATCCGGAACCCCAGCGATGAGTCGCTGAAGTTCCAGTTCGCATGTAGGTGGTAAAGGTTTTTCACAAATTGACATGACAGACATGCGTTATCATAGGCGACAAAGTCAAAACAGGCAATCTGATTTCGTATACGTGCGACGCTCGATGCGAAAGACTAGATTTTCACAATAAAGGGACAGGTATTTAATTTGCATTTTGAGCTATATCACGGATTTTTATCCGCCCCCCTCGAAACGATAAAACAGACAATAATGTCGTTTTTGCCTATTTTTACGACATTTTTGCAACCCCCAAAAAGAGCTTGCTGCACTCGAATAGACCCATCTTGAGTCCATATAGGGCGCTTTTTCTTATATATCATGAATGGCATTTTTTTTGCTCCATTTATTAATACGCGGATAAAGGTTGGATTTTTAAGTGAATCCGCATAAGAATGGAGAATGATGAGCTACGTAAAACAAGTACTCGAGAGTGTATGCAAGCGTAACGCGAATGAGCCAGAGTTCTTGCAGGCCGTGCAAGAGGTGCTGGAATCGCTTGAGGCGGTTTTTGAAGCCCGCCCGATTTTAGAGAAAGAGCGGATCTTGGATCGAATTGTCGAGCCCGAGCGGATGTTGGTGTTTCGTGTGCCTTGGGAAAATGACAAGGGTATCATTCAGGTAAACCGTGGTTTCCGGATTGAGTTCAACAGTGCGATTGGCCCTTATAAGGGTGGATTACGCTTCCATCCTTCGGTTAACCAGAGCATCCTGAAGTTTCTTGGTTTTGAGCAAGTTTTTAAGAACGCTCTTACGACCCTTCCCATGGGTGGCGGTAAAGGTGGCGCGGATTTTGACCCCAAGGGTAAGTCTGATCGTGAAGTGATGCGTTTCTGCCAATCTTTCATGAGCGAACTCTTCCGTCACATTGGTCCCGACACGGACGTGCCAGCTGGTGATATTGGCGTAGGCGGGCGTGAAATTGGCTATATGTTTGGTCAATACAAGCGTCTACGCAACGAGTTCACGGGCGTCTTGACAGGCAAGGGATTGACATGGGGTGGTTCACTCATCCGCCCTGAGGCAACTGGTTATGGCTGTGTATTTTTTGCTGAGGAGATGCTCAAGCGTCGCAATGAATCCTTTGACGGAAAAATTTGCGCAGTCTCTGGGTCTGGCAACGTGGCACAATACACCGTTGAAAAGTTGAATCAATTAGGAGCCAAAGTGGTCACGCTTTCCGACTCTGCTGGCACGATTTATGACAAAGCTGGAATTGATGCTGAGAAGCTTGCCTTTGTGATGGATCTCAAGAACGTCAAACGTGGACGCATCAAGGAGTATGCAGAGAAGTTTGGGTGTGAATACCTAGAGGGGAAAAACCCTTGGGGTGTCGCGTGTGATTGTGCATTCCCCTCCGCAACGCAGAACGAAATCAGCAGTGCAGATGCAACCACGCTGATTAAGAATGGTTGCAACTTAGTCGCGGAAGGCGCCAATATGCCCAGCACACCTGAGGCTGTGAGTCAGTTCCAAGCAGCCAAACTGATGTACGCGCCAGGCAAGGCGTCGAACGCAGGTGGCGTTGCAACTTCCGGCTTGGAGATGAGCCAGAACTCGATGCGTTTCAACTGGACACGTGACGAGGTGGAAAATCGCCTGCACATGATCATGGTTGACATTCACAATCAGTGCTGGGACCGCGCAGAGGAATTTGGACAGAAGGGTAATTATGTTGTCGGCGCAAATATTGCCGGCTTCATGAAGGTTGCAACCGCCATGTTAGCTCAGGGCGTTGTGTAAGCAACTGTGTGGTATAAGAAATAAACGATGCGGCACTTGCAAAAAGCAAGTGTCGCATCGTTTTTGTGTTTTCACAGACACGCGCTGAGAACAGGTCTGATTGACACGCCCTAAACCGTGTGTCTTAGATATCCAGATTTCGGACGTTGAGCGCGTTATCCTCAATAAATTTACGACGTGGCTCAACCTCATCACCCATCAGCAAGGTAAAGATGCAGTCAGCCTTGACCACATCCTCCAGCTTAACGCGCAGCAGACGACGCTGCGATGGGTCCATGGTTGTGTTGTAAAGCTGATCCGGATTCATTTCACCGAGACCTTTGTAGCGCTGAATCGAGAGGCCTTTACGTCCGCGCTCGCGCACGGTATTGAGTAATGCAGGAAGGCTTGTAACGGGAATCTCATCGTTTTCTTCCATAATACGAGCCACGGAGACCTCGCCCCCAACATAATCGGAAGTCGAAAACCCAGAGCCCATTAAGGTATCGATCTGTTTTTTAAGCAGATTAACCCGGTAGAGTTCCATCCAGCGAAAGCGCATCTGTTGTGTCGGGTGATAGCCCTGAACTTGCGTTTCCGCCAAATCAATCGACTCGCCCAACTCAGTCTCAGCCATTTCGCGCAGATGCCCCAGTTCCGCATCGGTGTGGGCAAAAGAAAATTCGGCGTTATCACCGCTTCCGATCACAGTTACAAAACGTGGAAACTCCCCTGTCTCAGGTTTGCGCAGACTTAGCAGTGTTTTGGGGTCAACACCACGTCGTGTCACCGCATCAAGGGTTATTTCGATTTGGGCCAGCAACTCCAGAAGGTTGCGTAGAGCTTCGGGTTCGAGGGTGCGCCCATCCGCTGTGCAAACTCTCATATCGTCAGCCCCAAGAAAGAGCAACTTACGGGTGAGTTCGCCTTCACTCTCAATATACTCCTCACGTTGTTTGCGCGTGATCTTGTAGAGCGGCGGCTGAGCTAGGTAGACATATCCGTTTTCAATCAGTTTGGGCATTTGCCGATAGAAGAAGGTCAACAGCAGGGTACGAATATGAGCGCCGTCGACATCCGCATCGGTCATGATGATGATTTTATGATAGCGGACTTTAGAGATATCAAATTCATCTGTGCCAAATCCTGCACCAATGGCGGTAATCAGGGTCCGAATCTCGTTGTTGTTGAGAATCTTGTCGATACGCGCCTTTTCGACATTGAGAACTTTACCGCGCAAGGGCAAAACCGCCTGAGTTTCTCGATTTCTACCCTGTTTTGCTGAACCACCGGCCGAGTCACCTTCTACAATATAGATTTCACACTTGGCGGGATCGCGTTCGGAGCAGTCCGCCAGCTTACCCGGCAGAGCGAGACTCTCAAGCACGCCCTTCCGGCGTGTCAGATCGCGTGCTTTACGCGCAGCGATTCTCGCACGCGAAGCCATCACCGCTTTTTCAACCACTTTACGAGCAACCGCTGGTTTCTCCCCAAAGTACGTTCCGAGTTGCTCATTGACAATCTGTGCGACAATGCCCTCAACATCACCATTACCAAGCTTGGTCTTGGTTTGTCCCTCAAATTGCGGCTGTGGAACCTTGACTGAAACCACGACGGTAATACCCTCACGGATATCATCGCCCGTCAACGCGTCTTCATTGCTCTTCTGGAGATTGTTATCAATGATATATTTGTTGACCGTACGAGTCAGGGCAGACCGAAACCCAGAGAGATGCGTGCCACCTTCGATCGTGTTGATGTTGTTACAGTAACTAAATTCGACCTCATTATAGGCCTCTGTGTACTGCATCGCGATCTCGCACTCGATCATATCGCGTGCGCCTGATAAAAAGATCACCTCATCATGCACCGGGGACTTGTTCTTGTTCAAGAAGTGGATGTATTCAACAATACCGCCATTAAACAGAAATGATTCATCTCGCTCTTTTTCGTGTTCCATATCACGAAAACGGATTGAAACGCCGCGATTGAGAAAGGCCAATTCACGTAAACGGTTCGCGAGAATATCCCATTTAAAGGCATGGCAAGTGAAAATGGTGTGATCTGGGTAGAACGTCACATTCGTACCAGTTCCGCGGGTATCTCCAATCACATCCAGCGTCGTGACCGGAGCCCCTCGCTCAAAACGCTGGCGATAGATCTTACCATTACGGCGAATCTCGACCTCCATCCATTCACTGAGCGCATTCACGCAAGAAACGCCTACTCCGTGCAAGCCACCCGAGACCTTATAGTTCGAACCATCGAATTTACCACCCGCATGCAGTGTTGTCAGCACGACTTCAACAGCTGGACGCCCCTCTGTGGGATGCATATCCACAGGGATGCCGCGACCATTGTCGGTAACCGATAGAGAGCCATCGGGATTGATAATCACATCAATATGTGTGCAGTAACCAGCCAACGCTTCGTCGATTGAGTTATCCACCACCTCGTACACCAGATGATGATAGCCGCGTTCACCTGTATCACCGATATACATGGCTGGTCTTTTACGAACAGCAGCCATACCTTCTAAAACCGTGATATTGGCGGCATTGTAATTACTGATGGGGACCTCTGCCTCAAGGGGAGTTTGCGGTGAATTGCTCGTATCGTCTGACATACCTGTTTTCCGTAATTGGTGAGAATTTAGTTAGTATAACTTAAATCAGGGTGAGGTACAAGCGAATGACAACGGTTTTAAGCGTTATTCCGCGTATTCTGTCAACCGCGAAGGCCCCTAAAAGTCAGACTAATTGCAGACCGCTTCTGCATATTGCGTTGATGAAATCCTGTAGCGTAGGAATCTGTTTTTCGGTGACGTATCTGAAGGCAGTTCCTTGTTGATCTTGTCTTGAGGCCGTGTAAGGAGTCTTCCATGACCTCCCGGTTTTGACGGATCATCAAGTAGTTAACGAGGGAGGACAGTCTGACATCTTCGACTCGCCTCGTGTTGCCCGATAACAGGTACAAATTCCGAAGGTATAGGAGCTAAAATGACAGGCCGAAAATCCAGCGTCTCGTAGCAAGGCACACATACCCTCCCGTTGTGGCACCTGCTCAATAGAAGCTGGAAGATAAGCATACTCTTGTGCGTGCCCTGTCAGGAGACGCCCTACGCACGTAATAACGTAGCGCAGATAAAAACGGTAGAGGACTCGCCAAGGCCAAGTAATCGGTTTGGAAAGTTCAAGAATCACAAGTTGGCCACCTGGAGCCAAAACACGATACATTTCGCCAAATCCTGCCGACAAACTGGCAAAGTTGCGTACGCCGAAACCCGCCATGACGACATCAAACAGTTCGTCCGGCAGGGCACTATCCAGACAGTCGCCTTGCTGTAACGTGATGCGTTCTGTGAGTCCTGCGTTCGCAATCTTGGTTCGTCCAATCGCCAGCATCTCGTTAGAGAGATCAATCCCTGTCACCTGCACCTCTGGTAGCAGACGTGCCGCAAGGATGGCAAGGTCTGCAGTTCCCGTCGCCATATCAAGTACACGAGCAGGGGAGTGCTCTCGCAACGGGCGTAACGCACGATAGCGCCATGATCGATCGATGCCAAGGGAGAGAATGCGATTGAGTCGATCGTAGCCATGCGCAAGCGTATCAAAGGTCTGTTTGACCTGATCGCGTTTGCATTCACCGCTCGCATAGGGGGTGACATTTTCAACCGGCGTGAAGGAGTCAGACATCGCGGTTATCCCGGTTTAGCGTTAAGATCCGCTGTTAGCACGGCTTTTGCCTCACTAGGCGAGAGTCCTGCAACAGTGGACAGATACTCGGCCAGCAAACGTGCCAAGCGAGGCAAACTGATTGCGAAAAGTTTTCCTTCCGCGGCAAGCAAGCGATTGGCAAGATCCTGATATGCGCTGTAGAGATCGGCATGACAGGCGTTATGTAAAACACGTAGCGTGTGTGGAAAACGTCCTCGGTTATGCACGAGCTCCCAACAGCGAGCAAAATTTTGGATCCGCATCAGCGTCGCAAAATCCATCTCATCCGAGTACAGTAACTCATAAGGTGGCGCTGAGTTAAACGCCAACCCGAGTTCCGTTGCATGGGTCGCGAGATGCGTACCTGGTAATCCTTTGAGCAAATTAACCTGCACCTCAGGAGGATGACAGGCAGAGAGCAAGGTATTGAATCCCTGAGCAAAGGAGGCCTCGTCCTCTCCTGGTAGACCGAAGATCAGATCAGCGTGCACCATCGCACCCGTTTGATGTGTGAGACGTTCTAGGGTTTCAAGAACAGCAGTAGGATTCTTGCCACGCCCAATCATTTGTGACGTTTGCGGATTGAGTGTCTGAATGCCGACTTCTAGGTGCAGGCATCCTGCCGGGAAGGCAGCCATACGCTGGTAAACCGTTTGAGAAAGCCCCTCAGGATTGATCTCCAGATGGATTTGCAAGTCAGGGGTTACACGTGCGAGAAAAAAATCGAGCAAAGCAACAGCATGTGGAACTGCTGCATTGAAGGTACGATCCAAAAATTTGTAACGTCGCAACCCGCGTTTCCAGAGGGTTTCGAGTGCTGGCAACAGGGTATCAAGAGGAATCAAGCGAAGTCCTGTGCCCGCAGAAGTACAATACGTGCAGAAATACGGACACCCCCGGCTTGCCTCCACGTATACAATGCGATGCGCAAGGTCAGCATCGCTATACAGGTGATAAGGTAGCCTCAGTGTGGACAGATCTTCAGGCGGCACGCAGACGCAACGGTTCTGCGAATACACGGATCGTGCACATTCGCAATTGCTCGACTCTAACACCTGTGCGCAAAGTTCACGAAAGATCGTTTCCCCTTCCCCGATAATCAGTGCATCAAAGTAAACGTCTCGCGGGTCATGGTCTGTAAACTCAGGTCCTCCTGCGACCAAGAAAACCTGTGGATCGATCACGCGTAGCAATTGCGCGGTATTTTCGATCAGGCGTGTATTCCACAGATAGACAGAAAACCCGATTACTTTAGGTCGTTGTGCAACAATTCGTTCCACCAACTGCAAGGGTGTGATCTCAAGATCTGTTTCCAGCAAACGCGCCCTTGTAGCAAACACCCCCAAATTGGCCAATAGCGAACGAGCGGCAAACGCACAATGGCTGTAACGCGCATTGACTGCCACAAGCAGAATCTCGGTTGAGGTGGAGGATGGACATGATGCGTTGTGATGTTTCATAACCGCAGAGGATTCTTGATCCGGTTCATCACAGAAACAGAATCTTTTGAAAGTTGTGCCCGCCAAAGCCACATAAGGCGAACCCTGCCGGTAAACGACGTGCTACATAAGGTAGCGCGATATCGGTTACCGAGACGTCGTCGTGGACTGTACGCACCCGCGTTACTTACAGCCACAGCCAGCCGCAGCACGTTCCGTATAGGTCTTAATCAGGTTGACGACCGATGTTGGGTCTTCAAGTCCATGAGGATGATGGCCACACCCAGGTTTGTGAAAAACCTCAATAGATCCGCCCAGCGCCTTATATCGTTGCTCGATAATCGCCGTGTTCTGCGAGACGGGAACCACGTCGTCGGCATCGCCGACCACATGAATTAAAGGAATGTTCGCTTTAGCCAAAGTCTCCACTGTGTCAACTGGATTACCTCTAAAAGCCAATGCTTCAGCATCATCCTTGAACCCGTAAAGGGTTTTCACATCTTCCCACGACTTGCCACTTTTTTGTCCCGGCCAGCTTTTAAAATCGCAGACCGGGGAGTCGCCATAGATGCAGGTCACTCGTTCAGGATTTCGCGTCGCAAACCGATAGACGTAAAGCCCACCACGACTGATACCGAGCAGAGCACCTTTTTTACTCAGCCCTTTAGAAACGATAAACTTATAAAAGGCATCCATTTGATCGAGTGCTTCAGGCGCACCGTATGTGTTGCCGACATCCATATGAATAAAATAGAAGCCATCCTTAACCAGCGGAATGACACCCGTACGCGTTTCAAAAACACCTGGGAAAATCATACACCAGACCCATGGATTTCCGGGACGAGGGGTTTTCGGCACTGTCACCCAGCAGGGACGACCAGCAACAGTAAAGTGATGACGGGTCTCATCATGCCATTTCGTAGTTTTTTCAGGATTCCAGTCAATGGTATCAGCCATAACCGTAACGGCCAGAAGCGTGGTAAGCAATGCAGATAGTACGTTTTTCATTTCATGATTTTAGCGTATGGCGTTGAAACGTGTCAACGTATCCCGCAAACAACCGCATGTGTTTCAGAGTCGATAGGCCCTGCTAAGGCTCAAACACCTCTTTTTGCATGATACATCTGCAATAAAAACGCGGCCGTATCATCCGATACGGCCGCGTGGGTGTTCGTGAGCTGACGAACATCCCTTTGGTTGGAGTGAGATCAGCCAATGGCATCCGAACCACGCTCTCGGGTCCGTATGCGAATACAATCCATCAAATCCAAAATGAAAATCTTTCCATCTCCAATTCGCCCGCTCCGCGCACCTCGCATAATGGCATCCACGGTCGGTTCAACGAACTCATCATTTATAGCGATGCGCAGTTCGACTTTCTTCAGCAGATTGATTTCTGAAGGAATCCCACGATAGGTTTCGGTGTAGCCCATTTGCTGGCCGCACCCAATCACATTCGAGATCGTCATTTTTTTGATACCTGCAACGAGCAGAGCTTCTTTGACATCCGTGAGTTTGTCGGGTTGGATAACCGCGATGATCAGTTTCATTTGTAAACCTCTTCGGTTGTTTATTTAGTCAGAAAACCCTGAAAGTCAGGATAGGCCTCATTTCCATGCTCACCGATATCCAAGCCCGCCAGTTCTTCTTCGCGAGTGACACGTAAGCCCAATATCGCTTTAATCACTAGCCAGAAGATAGAGGCACAGACCACCGTGAATACGCCAACGAGCAAAACGCCCTTGAGTTGTTGCATAAATTGCGCTGCACGTGTTAGACCAGTAGCCAACCCGGCGATCTCTTTCGCAATGGCATCGTTGTAGAACAACCCAAGTGCCAGCGAGCCCCATACACCGTT
>CAZSUM010000002.1:0-5714 GCA_964610015.1 uncultured Lentisphaeraceae bacterium | reverse complement strand
GCACCCACAGGATCATCAATTCGCAAACGGTCAAAAAGCAAAACACTGACAACGACCAGAACACCAGCGACGAGGCCAATCACTGCGGCAGAGGCAAAGGAAACGAATGCACAAGGCGCTGTAACGGCAACCAATCCTGCAAGGCAACCGTTAAGAATCATACTTAGATCCGGTTTCTTCAACAGAAACCACGCGGTCAACGCTGCACTAAGCGTCGCACACACAGCTCCTAGATTGGTCGCCACCAAGACATGCGAGATGGCCCGTCCATCACCAACAGCCATAGTAGAACCGGGATTGAATCCAAACCAGCCCAACCAGAGAATCAACACGCCAAGCGTAACACTCGTCATATTGTGCCCCATCACCGGACGAACCACGCCATTGGGTCGGAATTTCTCAATACGTGTTCCAAGAATGATTGCTCCTGTTAATGCAGCCCAACCGCCTACTGAGTGAACAACAGTGGACCCCGCAAAATCCCGGAAGTTATGAAAGAACGCACTGAGTCCTGTTGCCGTCTGTGTTGCAGCCAGCACACCACCACCCCAGACCCAGTGTCCACAGATTGGATAGATCACGCCTACCAACAAAACACTAAAAATAATGAATGATTTGAATTTGATTCGTTCCGCCACGGCACCAGAAACAATCGTGGCCGCTGTTCCGGCAAAAACAAGTTGGAAAAAGAATTTGGCCCAGAGCGGAACAGGCGTCCAGTTCAGAGCAGAATAAACACCCACATAGGTGTCTGTGGAAAAAGGATTCATCGCCGCATAGGCGCTCCCAAGTGCAGGGGAATTATCAGCACCGGAGAGAAAGAAAAGTCCCTTGCATCCAAACCATGGGGTGCCATCGCCAAACATGATTCCCCATCCAATCGCCCAGAATGCGAGTGTCGCCAGCGCAAAGACGATTACATTTTTGGCCAAAATATTGACGCAGTTTTTGGCCCGACACAACCCGCTCTCAACCATGGCAAAACCAGCGTTCATCCAGAAAACCAGCATGCCGGCGATCAACACCCAAAGGGTATCAATCGCGATACGCATATGACTCAACCCCTCCTGAGTCGCTTTGGTGAGCAACGTACCTGTCACATCATCTTGTGTCATACCAACGGTGGCTAACCCGACGGTTATTAAAATCAACAAAAGACGCTTTGTTGTCAGTCCCTGCCCTTTTTCCATGTTGTTCCTTTCAAGAATGTCACGTGTTTGTTTAACACAAACGCATGTTCATCCTTAAGCATCTGTAGTGCCAGAGAGAAACAAAACAAATGGATATTCAGTCATAACTTGTTTATTAGTAGCAACTAAGATCTATTTTATTTGAACCATTAGGATGACGCCAAGCGTTTTGTCCGACAAGTTTGTCGTTCTTTTTCAGCGATTTGTCTCCCCGATTCTTCAAAGATGTCGTAGAATAGGAGTTCGAACTGTTACTCGGTGTAATCATTTCGACAAGTCTAAAGAAGGGGCATCATGTCGCGGACAGAGTTATCGGCTGAGATTGCAGAAGAGATTCGGAATCGGGTTTTTGCAGAACCTGGCTTTATGCGTGTCACGCAAGTGGTTCGCCGTGGCGGAGGCACATTCCGCGTCAGTTTGCGCCCCGTCAGTATCAAGAATGAGAGTCTATTCCAAGGAGAGATGGTTGAAGGAGGACAGACGCAGGTCAAGAACTTTGCCCTTGATGCTGCACACGATGGATTAGAAAAGATGCTCTCTCAAATCGGTCCGCGTGAACTCCATTTAATGACAGCATCTGGGGATCTGCATGTGCGTATCACGCGTAAAGGTAAAGTCTTGGTCTCTCGTAGCGCACCACAAGAACGTCAGACACAGCCAGCCTTGCCTCATGATCGCGCCAAGAATCAGCCTTTGACCGCGTTTGATGCCTCCATCCTGTTGCAGACGATTGGCATTGCAGAAACAGATGGTCGGATCAAACCCTCCATGCGCGGAAAGTATGATCAGGTCAACCAGTTTCTGAAAGTGATCGACACGGTGATCTCCGGACGTCCCGAAAAGAGTCTTAACATTGTGGATTGCGGGTGTGGCCGCGCTTACCTGACGTTGGCGGTATATTTTTATCTGACACGTGTACATGACTATGATGTGCGAATTTGCGGAATTGACCGTAAAGCCAATGTTGTCGCCACGGCTCAACGTCTGGCTGAACAGCTAGACGTTGCCGAGCAGGTTACCTTTTTGGAGGGTGAGATTGCCACAGCAGATCCGGGGTTCTCTCCAGATTTAACGCTCAGTCTACATGCTTGTGATACAGCCACCGATGAAGCACTGGCGCGTGGAATTGAGTGGCGTTGCCGTTATTTACTCTGCGCGCCCTGCTGTCAGCATGAGTTACACAAAACGCTGAAGCACGGTGGCGTTATGAAAGCCCTGTTGCACCATGGCATTCTGCGTGAGCGGCTTGCTGATTTGCTGACCGACACCTTCCGTGCGCAAATTCTACGGATACTCGGCTTTCGCGTAAACGTACAGGAGTTTGTCTCACCCGAGGCGACGGCACGCAATCTCATTCTCAAAGCCGAGTTCTGTGTGAAACCGGGCCAAGCGGTTGCAATCAGCGAATATCTGGAACTCCGTGACTTCTTTAAGGTGACCCCCTGGCTAGAGACGCGTATGAGTGCCTTGTTGAACAAGTACCTCTAGTACGCGACGCCGACCATGTCGTATTCCCTCAACACATGTTAACCCCATCCAAGCGAGTATTGTATGTATAATCGACGTCTCTTCATGAAAAATGCGCTTCTAACAACCGCGGGTTATGGCATGGCCACCCATTTGCATGGCGAGATGCCCCAACCGCTTCAAGTAACCCCCTCTCCAGCGCAGCAAGTCTGGCATGATCTAGAGTTGGGCATGTTTTTTCATTTCGACATTCCCATCTATAAGCAGGATTGGAAGTGGCGCAGTTTTAAAGACTTCCCCGATCCGAATCTCTATCAACCCAAGAAGCTTAACACCGACCAGTGGATGGAAGCTGCCAAAGCCATGGGCGCAAAGTACGCAATCTTTGTGGCCAAACACTGCAGTGGTTTTCTGCAGTGGCAGTCCGATCTGTATCCTTATGGCGTCAAACAATCCTCTTGGCAAGGCGGCAAAGGCGATGTGATACGGCAGTTTATTGATTCCTGTCACCGCTATCATATTCGACCAGGGCTTTATGCCTCAGCCTCTGCCAATGCCTTTCTCGGTGTCGACAACCCAGGCCTCGTCAACCATGGCAAAGGGGGCGACGATGCCGCGCAAGCGCGTTATGTCAAAATTTGCGAACAGATGATGACGGAACTATGGACACGTTATGGTGACCTTTTTGAGATTTGGTTTGATGGTGGCGCGATACCCGCCAGTCAAGGTGGACCCGATCTGGTTCCGATTTTACAAAAACACCAACCCAATGCCATTGTCTTTCAAGGCCCGGTGGGTACCCCCAACCTGATTCGCTGGGTGGGTAACGAACGTGGTGTTGCGCCTTACCCCTGCTGGAGCACAGCCAAAACTGGCACCAGCGAAGGGGGGACCATTGAAAAAGTCTTTGGCGGCAATCCTGAGGGCAATCTCTGGATTCCCGGTGAATGCGATGTCCCCGTGCGTAACCACGACTGGTTCTGGAAACCAGAAGGTGAAAAACGACTCTACTCTGACGCTCACTTAATTGACATGTACTACAACTCGGTTGGCCGAAACTGCAATCTTCTCCTGAACGCCAATCCAAATCTGGATGGGTTGGTTCCAGAACAAGACTTTGAGAAATACGTAACTTTTGGCAAAGAAATCCATCGACGCTTTGATCACTCGGTTGCCGAAACGAGCGGCAAAGGACGTGTCCTCGAGTTGACACTCCCACAGGCACAAACGATCAACCATGTCACGATAATGGAAGATATCGCGCACGGCGAGCGCATCCACGCCTATCGAGTCGAAGGACAGATTCCCAATGGCGAATGGCATCCACTCTGCGATGGCATTTCCGTGGGACACAAACGTATTCAAATGTTTGATCGAACCGCTGTCTCGCGCATTCGTCTACAGGTAACAGACGCTGTCGCCGAACCGATGATCCGACAACTCGCCGTCTATGACGTGAGCTGAGCCGCACGGTGCACTCAGTTGGCCATATCCAGTAGCAAAGGCGCGACTTTTTCTTCTTTCTTTTCCTCCACTGAAGCCGAAAGCGCGCTCCAGCCCCCCCCCATGGCCTTGTAAACACGGATCAAATGGTCGGTGATTGCACCTTCGCTGATGACCACCAACTCTTCAAACATCATCAACGATCGTTGCGCATCAAGTACGTTATTAAAATCACTCAGTCCGTTCTTATATTGATTCTGCGATAACGAAACCGCCTCTCTGGCCGCTTTGGCAGCTTTACGTAATGCTTCGCAACGAACATACTCGTGGCCATAGTCTGCCAGTGCATCGCGTAGCTCACGCACCGCTTCCAACACCACCTCTTCATACACCGCAAGGGCCTGTTCCTGTAAAGCATTTTGCACCTCAATGTTGGCGCGAATGGAGCCCGCACGGAAAATTGGCCAAACCACCGAAGGCGCCAGCGAGAAGAAACGACTCCCTGACTCCAGAAACGTCGACTCATCCAGAGATTCCAACCCAACCGAACCACTCAAAAGAAAGGTCGGATATTGATCCGCCTGAGCCACACCAATACGAGCCGTCTGCGCAGCGAGTTGCCGTTCTGCCACAAGCACATCCGGTCGACGACGTAACAAATCTGCGGGAATACCCGCCAACATACGCGGGGACACAGAAGGAATCGGAGCGATTTTGCATAACGCTTTATTTAAATCACCGGGCATAACACCCGTCAAAACTGCTAGCGCATGCAATGAGGCCTCTTCTTGACTGTGTAACTGCGGCAACTTTGCACGCGTTTGTTCCAGATTATAGGTGGCCTGTTCAACAGCCAGCGCATCACTGAGTCCCGCTTTGGCGCGCGACCGCACCAAGTCCCAGGTATCGGCTTGGATCACCAGATTGCTACTGGCAACAGCCAATTGCTGACGCACGGTCTGAAGATTTACATAATGCCGTGCCGTCTCTGCCGCTAAGCTGACCCATACCTGCTCAAGCGAAGCAACTTCTGCTTCAAAGGCTGCCTGCGACACCTCAATTTCACGCCGCCGTCGTCCGAAGATATCCAGTTCCCACGAAGCATCAAACCCTGCATGATAAAAGTCACCGTCACTCCCAGCCACCACGTAATCACTATTACGAAAACGCTGATACGATCCGGCAACATCCACTTCCGGCAACAATCCCGAACGACTGATACCCAACCGTGCCCTCGCTTCACGTACGCGCGCCCTACCCTCACGCAACGTGTGGTTCCCCTGTAAGGTTCGAACAATAAGATTTGTCAGTGCCGGATCATTAAAAACCATCCACCAGGCCGAGACCTCATCAGGTGATATCACAGTCCCGGCATTCATCTGCGGTAACGGCGTTTGCGACACGTTCGTTTCGGGTGTCTGATAATCGGGCCCCACCGCCCGGCAACCCGCCAAGAACACACTCAAGGCGACGCTTATCCATCCTCTTCTTTTCATCTTTAAATCCTCTCTTCCCCCTATCACGCGCTTGTCCTGCAGGAGATAACGCAACTCAATCGTCTTGGTTAACCATTCTTTGATAGTTTCTGGCGCACCGCCGAGAGCCACTCCCGCC
>CAZSUM010000001.1:0-58284 GCA_964610015.1 uncultured Lentisphaeraceae bacterium | reverse complement strand
GAAAAACAGTGAACCCGGTAATGACGTTTAAACACGCTTTCATGTAGCAGACCTTTCAAAGGAGGATCAAGGGTAATCCTGACCTGTCGGGCGGATGGTAATGTCACTCACATGAACATGAGAAGGTCGCGAGAGCAACCAAGCGATGCCATCAGCAATATCTTGCGGTTCAAGTACACGACCATAGTGGGCGATTGATTGGTCAAAGTTTTTAGGCGTGTACCCTGCAACTTTTTGGAATCCACTGGTTACAATACCCGGCAATACCGTACTTACCCGAACCCCTTGACCACAGAGTTCACGACGTAATGCCTCAGCGAGGGCACCCACTGCAAACTTGCTTGATCCGTAAAATCCGCTAAAGGGCGAGATGTTGTGTCCAGCCACAGACCCAACAACAATCAAATCGCCAGATCCTTTTTTTGCTAGATGTTCTCCTGCTAACCGCAACAAATGGGCGGTTCCTAGCACATTCGTTTGGTAAAGAGATTCCCATTGTGACTCATCGCTTGAGAGAAGGCCTCCAGCCAATCCACGTCCAGCATTCGCCACGACAATGTCGAAGGTTCGTCCACCCTGATCCCACGCTAGAACCTGCTGAATCAGCTCTTGAAGATCCGATTGACACCCCGCATCACCCACAACAGTCAATGCCTTGCCCCCCTGTGCAATTAGGTTCTCAGCGACCTCATCAAGCAACGATTGACGCCGTGCATGTAACACAACAGCCGCGCCCATGCTTGAGAGTGTCATTGCCGTAGCTCGGCCAATGCCTGAACTGGCGCCCGTCACAATCGCTGTTTTTCCTGCAAAAGGTTTGTTCATCATCATCTCCCGATCAGGTTGAGTTTTTTCATGTTGGGCAGATTTATGAATAGAGTTTAACCTTTCTATAAGGGTGTTGCCACCCAAACAGTCATTTTTGGTTAGTATTTTTTATGCCTCGTTGATCATGATCTTCTAGCTACTGCAAATATAAATACGTCCTGAATAGTTTAAAGGACAGTTTAGAAATAATGAAAAAGATGGCGTTGCTGCGAATGTAATAGCTATTGGCCTTGACTCTCGCTTGGCGAGGCCATTAAATATAACCTAACTTAAGTAAGAGTTGATTGAGCGACACGCTCATGAAGTTGGGGAACGACGATATGAAAATGATTGAAAGAAAAGTTAAAAACAGAGGGTTGGGGGGGGCCATGCCGGTATTGTTGAATAGCGTCATAGCACTCTTTCTTTCGACGCAGCTGGCGATAGCGCAAGAACGAGATGGGTGGCATTTGGTATGGGCAGACGAATTTAGCACGGATGGGTTGCCCGATCCTACTAAGTGGATGAATGAAGTTGGCTTTATTCGCAATAAGGAGTTGCAATACTACACTGAAAAACGTAGCCATAATGCACGGGTTGAAGCAGGACGATTAATTATTGAGGCACATTGTGAAGCATTTAAAAACCCAAAATATAAGCCAGAATCCACTCAGTGGTATGAAGCAGAAAAAGCGCGTTTTACATCTGCGAGTTTAACGACAAAGAAATCCTTTGAATTGTTATTCGGGCGAGTTGAAGTTCGTGCAAAATTGCCTCGGGGACGAGGCGTCTGGCCAGCTATTTGGATGCTGGGAACAAACATCGATCAGATTGGCTGGCCAAAATGCGGGGAGATCGACATTCTTGAGGCGGTTGGGTTTGAGCCAGACAAAGTCTTTGCCAATGTACATTGGTATAGTGAGGCAGATCAAAAGCACCTTTCTTCAGGTGGAAAGCTGATCGGACAGGCCCCCTCTGATGATTTTCACGTCTATGCATTGGAGTGGAAAAAAGATCGTATGGATTTTTACTATGATGAAACCCTCTATCACAGTTTTCCTCTTAAAAAGGCAGATAATCAGGGAGGAAATGCCTTCCTGAACCCGCAATACCTGTTGATCAATCTGGCTATTGGTGGAGGCTGGGGGGGCGCGAAGGGAGTTGATGAAACCATCTTTCCGCAACGTTACGAGATTGATTACGTTCGTTTTTATCAGGCGCGTTAATATTTGCGATAGCGCTGCCAAAGCAGGCGAAATGCTCCCGTTAGCCCCACGGGCCAGAGGCGTGTGGGGCTAACGGATTCAAGGTGTGCGGAAACCTCTTCGGGTAGACCGTTAAGAAAATCTATGCCTGTAAGTTTTTCAATCTCATCAATCGACACGAGGGTTGCACGTGCAAAAGTGTGACGACGCGTGTGCTGTGGCATATATACGGCAAATGCTAAGATCTTGTCTTCTTGCGTTTGAGCCACAACAACTTGGTAGAGGGCCTGAGGGATATGCACGCCAGAAGGTAATCGCTTGTTATCCGCAGAGGGAATACATCCGACAATAACCCAGACAGTTTCAAAACGATGGGGCCAGAGTTCGGAAATACGATATTCGAGATGACGCCACGGGCCTTGATTTAACCCAGGGCGTTGTGGACAGATATTTGAGGTGAGAAAGGTCTCAAGTTGTGCGCTACGCCCATAACATCTGGCGATGGCCAGATTAGGAGCTAGGTGGCCGCGATCATATCCGCTATGGGTATAGTCTTGTTGCTTGGGTGAATTCGGTGCTTGCGAGTCGGGTTTAAATCCAGAGGGTCGCGGGGGAAGCGTACGATTGGGTGTCAGAAACGTTTTATAGGCAGCCCAAACCGCATGTTTAAGCAAGGGTGAGTAGGCAATGGTGAAGCCTGTCTTGTGTAGGATTTTTAGATCATTAGGCAGCGTTGAGCGAGAGAGCCGTTGTGGCATGCCCGCAAAGAAAACTGAGTTTGTATTGGGTTTGTATGAAGAGAGCACCGAGACATCATGTCCGGTAAGCCCCAAGGCATCGGTAAAATCAGCGCTTGTATCACCCAACTGTTCAATCTGTCGAGAGAGGGTAGGGGGGAGGCTGGCGAGTTGTTTTCGAAAGCGTTCGCGTGGCTGGTGTGCTTGGTAGTTGGATAACGCAAGCAGCAAAAGAATGATTGCGATGATATAATAATTGAGACGTTTGAAAGACCGACGGCGTCGCATGGTGTGGAGCCCTCAATCAGGTTGTTGAGAGGACATAGGTGTAACATCGTTCAATCGCAGAACAGAACGCTTCAGGAGTTCGTTGTGCTTGTTTGAGCGTCGTACGGCCATGCTTGGCTAATTCAAGACAACGTCGTGGTGATGTTCGTAGCACTTTGATGATTCCATCAGCAAGATCTTCTGGCGTTGGGCGGGTGAGAATAGCATTATCGCTAGAGAGGATGCTTCGGTTAGCGGGCGTATCAATCGCCACAATCGGCGTTTCTGAATAGAGATAATCTAGGACTTTAATCGGTGGCGTGGTGCCTGCGCGACGAGCAGAGACCAACACATTTGAAATCGCTAACAGCGCCGCCAATTCGGAGGTTGGGATTCTCCCCGGGAAGCAAACCACCTCATCAAGTCCAGCATCTTTTAAAGCATGGCGCATTCGCGTAATTTCTCGTTCGCTACCTCCAACCACCACGATCCGAGTATTGGGATGGTTTGTCAGTAGACGCGGGAGTGCATTGAAAAAAAGATCAAGTCCTTGAAATTGTGTATAGGATCCGACACAGGTCACAAGTTTTTGATTAGATGAGGTTCGGTAACGCGCTTGTGCCAAATTGAATGTAGGCGTCGAAACCGCTTCTGCGATTGCCGGAATATCAGGGATAACGCATGTGCGACTTCGGCGTCCTAAGGGAGTCGCGATATCGAGCACATCCGTGCTATTGCCGATGACTGCATCCGCCTGCGACAAGGCTTTTCGAGTTAACGTTCGATAAAACGTGCGTAGCATATGGCGCGATGTTTTGGCATCATCTTCGAAACACGTTGTGGTCTGTTCAAAAATGTAGGGAATCTTAGTCAAACGTGCTGTAAGCCACGCAATGATACCACCAGTATCGACGCCATGAATGAGGTCATAAGGGTTTTTCCCTACTAGACAGAGGGTGTTGCATAACAGACGCAAATCACGCAAGAATTGGCAGCACTCGCTATCCTTGGGTAGCAATCTAGTGAGAAGCCCCTGTCGTAACGGCACGACTGAAATGCCCATCTGAGAAGGCAGGTGGCAAGTCGGTGGCGTCAATAAATCAACGGGATAACCAAGCGTAACGAGGGCTTCAAGTGTATGCCGAGTCCGATGACAAGCGCCTTCCCAAGGATAGTAAGGCTTGGTGGTAATAAACAGAATTCGAGCCATGAACCCTTTACCAATTATCCGGAAGTTCAATACGAATGGTTCGACTTTTCATCGCTTCCTTCTGTGCTTGAGAGGGCCCAGTCTTATCCGTGAGCGGACCGCCCCAAAGTGTGCCTGGAGTAGAAATATAGGGAACTGTCAACGAAATGCCACAGGCGGGGCACTCCGTCTCTTTGCCAGCCATGTCCGCCGATGCTTCTATTTCCTGATTGCAGGCTTCACAAATAAAAGAAATAAAGGTGGTGTCGTTCGTGGATTCGTCCATAAAACCTCCGCAAAAATTGAAAATTATCTTACTACGAAAGGAGGCCAACATGCGAGTTCATTTTATGCAAAATCAAGAATTGCAGAATCGTGCTAAAGATGTCATATTACACATTGTTCTTGAGGATTTTTTGCGTGAATCGCGCAGAGATCTATTTAAGAGTTTTGAGGGGGGGCACAGATGACATCCATTTGCGCGCGACAAGATCATAAATCGTTATATCGGCAACTTGTTGCTGGTATGTATGATGCTCTTGTTGTGACCGATCCTAATGGGCATGTGATCGAGCTCAATCCGCGTGCTGTAGAGTACTTTCAATTTAAGTGCGAGGAACTTTGGGATAAACCTGTGTCGATATTGATTCCCGGAGTCACAGCCCAAATCGTGGGCCGCATTCGTAAGGGCATTGAGGATTCTCGGCATATCATGCTCGACGCCAAGTGTCAGCGGCAGGATGGTTCTATTTTCGCTGCCGAAGTGACAATTAGTATCATTGATCTGATTAACAGTGGTGATCTGGTCTTTACTGTTCGAGATACAGAGCGGCGGCGCAGGCAGTGGCAGTATATGCGCAGTAAGTCAAATGCCTTTGATAATGCTCAGAGCGCTTGTTTCATCTGTGATCGAGATCGTTTATTCCGAATTGTTAATCGTGCATTTCTGGCGATGTTTGATCTTAAAGATGAAAGTGAAGTTTTAGGGCGTTCCTTTGAATCGTTGATGCCTGACGAACCGTTGCCGGGTTTTTTTGATCGCGCGCTTTCGGGTGAACAGATTTCCTGCAGAATTGCAGCACACGGAGAAACCGAGGAAATGCTCGAGGTGGACATTGAACTGGCTCCGGATCGAGAAGGTAAAGATAAAATTTCGGGTGTTGTTGGCTCGCTGCTTAATGTTTGATCTTGCGGCCTGATGAAAGTTTTTGGTGATTATGAATCGTGGGACGGTGTTGTCATTTGTTGTTTCGCGTGTAGAATCTGGGCAGTCGCTCCAGGTTTTTCTTTCAGCGAAATTATCGTTATCCAAGCGGGTTGCCAAAACCCTGCTTGATTCACGATCGGTTTGGGTCAATCGGCGGTGTGTGTGGATGACGCACCATGCGCTTCATCAAGGCGATACGGTGGAGGTCCCCTCTTCGGTTGTGAAAAATCAGAAACAAGAGGGATCTGCACCTGTCGTTCGTATTCGAGTGCTCATAGAGGATGAGGATTACCTGATTGTTGATAAACCATCGGCACTGCTCTCTGTTGGTGAGGGGAGTCTCGAAGAATGTTTGAAACAACAAACAGGGCTTAATCATTTAAAGGCCGTACATCGACTTGATCGCGATACCACGGGATGTCTGCTTGTGGCTAAACATCTTGAAGCATTTGAAGCAGCTGTTGCCATGTTTAAGACCCGTCGCGTAACCAAATTGTATCAGGTCATTGTATCAGGGAGATATGAGCGTTCTGCTTCAACGCTGAATCAGGAGTTGGATGGTGAACGTGCGGTGAGTCATATCCAACGTGAAGCGCTATCGAAAGATGCTTCTTTTTTAAAAGTCAAGATTGAGACGGGCCGTACCCATCAGATACGTCGTCATCTGGCTGCGATTCGTCATCCAGTTCTAGGTGATCGTGAACATGGGCTGAAAATCGCACGTGATCCACGTTTGCTAACCGTGCCTCGTCAGATGTTGCATGCGTGCGGCCTCGAGTTGCCGCACCCGTTACAACCTGGAAAAACGCTCAAAGCGCATAGTCCGCTACCCGCTGATTTTAGGCGATGTCTAAAACTTTTTGATATGGGCAAATAGCGGAGCGGTTTCCGGACAAGAAACAAGATGTTCTGCTTTCGCACAGTCTGGGTTACACGCATACCACATCAACCGATTGCCTTTGAGGTATATCCTCCGTCGGAAACGACTTCGTCCATAGCGAAGCAAACGTTTTTAATTACCAATGATCCCTCAGCATTGTTGACGCTCGGAACAGAGAAACAGGCTGTGGTGGTTGATGCGATGGCTTTAGTAAGCCTTGCGCTGAGTTTTCAGCGGATTGAACGCGTTGAACAGCTTTTTGGTGAGCACGAAACAGGCGCAGAAGCGCTTTGGCAGGTTTGGCAAAAAGTGGATGCGCGTCTTGTGGCGTTTCCGCTCTGGGCTCTTGAAACCTTGGAACTCCTTTTCCGAGATCTTGATGAACTGGCATTGGCTAAACTAATTGGCCGGTTTGCAGAGCGGGTGCGTCTTTCATGGAGTGGGTGTGGTGCATGGCGTGAGACTTTTCCAGCTGAACATATGCGTAGTGAGAAGCGTCAGTTGCCAACTCACGAGGATTGCACACCTCTAGATGAGCAACGGCTTGCCTCGCATTTACTACCTGGCGGAACCTTTTCACGAATGATGCCGGGGTATGAATCGCGTGAGGGACAGGTGACCATGGTGCGGGCCGTGGTGAACGCGTTTAATGAATCGCACCATCTTTTAGTAGAAGCCGGGACGGGTGTTGGCAAAAGCCTGGCGTATCTGATTCCTGTTGCTGCATGGGCACGTCTCAATGATGTACCTGTTGTGGTTAGCACCAACACACGTAATCTGCAATCGCAGTTAATTGAAAAAGATCTACCGCTTGTACGTGAAGCGATTCAGAATGAGTTTGGGAGTGCTGAGGCTGGATTGTTGCGCGTGGCATTGTTGAAGGGACGAACCAATTACTTCTGTCTGCGGCGTTTGGCTATCCTGCTCGAGCACGCCCAGTATGAATTAGAAAGACCGGAGTTGCGGCTCTTTGCGGATGTTGTGGCGTGGGTAGTACAATCGGCAGATGGCGACCTTGACACCTTTGCAGGCCGCGGTCATGCGGATGCGTCCTTTCTGTCAAAACTCGTTTCGACAGGCGAGGAGTGTTCAGGGCGATCGTGCCGCTTTTACACGCGGTGCTTTCTACAAAAAGCTCGATCACGTGCGGCGCGAGCACATGTCATTGTCGCAAATCATGCCCTGGTCTTTTCGGAAGCCCAATCGCCGGGATCGACCTTGCCGCCGTATACGCAAATTGTTTTTGATGAAGCACATAATCTGGAAGAGGTGGCCACTCGACACCTTTCGATTGAGGTGTCTCAGGCACGTCTCAATCAACTCCTTCGGAGGTTGAGTCGAGGAAGAGGGCGAAGTGTCGGCGGGGTTTTGGAAGTGCTCCGTCATCACTTGCTCAAAGGAGCCATTACAACAGATGAAGAGACTGCGCGTGATTTACAGCAACGAGTTCGAAAGATCAAAAACGAAATTGAAGAAACGCAAATTTGTGCACGACGGTTTTTCGAGTTACTTCATGGGTTGCTGGTGACACCGAAAGATCCAACGCGTTTCCGCTGTATTCAGAGGGTGTCTACAGCAGAATCCGTTCTCGTTCGTGAGGTTTTTCGTGAGCGCGCCTTTTGCCCGTGTGCAGCGTGTTGGTCCGAGGCTGATTTAGAGGTTGTCCGCACGGAGTTTAAGCAGAAGCTTGCCTGCGTTTCAGCGGATTTAAATGAACTAGCAGAAGCCTTGCGACTTTGTGCCGCACAAGAACTGCCTTTATATGGTGATCAAGCTGCAAATGTTGAAGGAGCCGCCACTTTACTTCGTGACTTTGGGATGGATATTGATTTTGTCTTAAGAGCTTCAGATGCAGACCATGTCTTTTGGGTGGAGCCAATGAGTCGCAGTGCCACAACAGTCAGACTGTTTGCCGCACCTTTAAAAATTGCGAGTGCCTTGGCCGAATTACTCTATCAAAAAAAATCTTCAGTGGTGTTCTGCTCCGCAACATTGCGTGTTGGGTCGTCCTTCCGTTTTATTTCTGACCGGCTCGGGATTAATTTGATTGAGCAGGGGCGGTGTGTAACTTGTGTAGCGGAGAGCCCTTTTAACTATTTAACGCAATGTGCGGCGTTGGCCGCAACCTTTTTACCACAACCGATGGTTGCGAAGGGGGGGGGATATACGGAGCAACTTAGCGGGTTGATGCTCGATGTCTTTCTTCAAACGCGCGGACGTGCGATGGGATTGTTTACAAGCTACGAAATGATGAATCAAGTAGCCCGCTTGCTAGAGGCTCCTCTTCAGGAAGCGGGTATTCGGCTTCTGGTGCATGGTGTTAATGGCACGCGTGATCAGATTACACAAGACTTTCGCTCAGGTGATGCGTGTGTGCTTCTTGGAACCCATTCTTTCTGGGAGGGCGTTGATGTGGCTGGAGAGGCCTTGAGTTGTGTTGTGATGGCACGCCTTCCTTTTGCGGTAGTTGGCGACCCGATTATTGAAGCGCGTTGTGAGCAGATAACCTTAAAGGGTGGAAATGCTTTTTATGACTTCACCATGCCGCAGGCCGTGATACGTTTCCGGCAAGGCTTTGGTCGACTCATTCGGACGCAGACTGATAAAGGTGTTGTTATCATTGCTGACCCACGGGTATTTACCAAAAATTACGGTGCAACTTTTAGAAAGAGTCTTCCCTGTCCTCTGTTGCGCGTAGAGACGCGGAGTGAGCTTCTGAAGCGGATGAATACGCTTTTTGTTTAACAAGCGACTCGGCAAAAAGTCCGCTCTTTCTGTTAGGGAGTTGACTCCAGTTTTGTCTCCGCATGCTCATTCGGTTGTTGATGAGCGAGGCGAGCACTGCGTTTCTGCAAGAGCTCTTGAAGGTGCGCTTTAGGCAACTTTACATTTACTTGAACATCCTTTGTTTTGCGAGTGATGACTAGTTGTGATGCTAGAATAGCGGCTTCAGGTTCCTGAGAGGCTCGCAAGAAAGCCAAAGCTTGAAAACCAGTCAGTGCCTGTTGAATCTGTATTGCGGTCTGTTCATCTTGGGTCGAAACGAGCAGGGATGCTTGCATCGTTTGAGCATCCGGCTCTCTGATGCGCAGTAAGAGAGCCTGTGCTTGTTGGAGTACTGGGGTTTTAATGGCACTACCGACAATGGAGGAGATATCAACAGCCTGTAGCGAGAGGATATCTCCTTGTGTTGCCTGAACCGCTTTTGAGAGTGCTGTGTCCGGACTGAGGCCTGTCTGTTGCTTCTTCAAAACGTCAAGCGCATTGGTCAACGGCCCGATCTGATTTGAAAAAAGCGCAAGTCCTTCCCGAGGGAAAGCCAGACATCTGCGATCATCTTCTTTTTCATCATGCCAGTCATAAATCACGACGCCATGATAGTTAGAACTGATCTGTCCGTTGATACGACTCAGAAACATCTTAATCCGTTGAATATCGAAACGACCATAGACATAGGCGACAAAGCCTTGTTCCGCATTCCCTGTACCAGAAATTACAACTTGATTAAGATCTCTTTTAAGATTGAAGCCGAACATCGCATCAAAGGTCTCGATTTGATGTTCCGATTGTAGCTGTTTCCCTGTATCGAATTGTTGGGCAACAAACTTAAGAAGCGGGGAGGCATACACCGCTTTAAGGTCGAGAGCGAGAACCCATTTTGTCTGTTCAACAAAGGTGTCTAATTGGGTTGCCGTCACCTGTAGGGTAAACACAAAAAATACGAAAAGAGAGATGATTACTGCTTGGGGAGCACGCATATTTAGTTTCTTCTGTTTCATGGATACCGGACAGTTTGGCCGCTTATTTCACAAACTGTCCGGTATCAATGGTTACAAGAGCATGAAGGTTGATTATAAACCCGAACCTTTATTTCTACTTTGGCAGAAATTACCTATTCCCGTTTGGCAGGACAATCATCAGGGCAGTACTTTGATTTCAATCTTACGAAAATCAACTGGGTGACTTTCAGATTGCAAAGAAATCGTTCCTCCGTCAATCAAGAGTTTTCCACCCTGCGCATCAATCATTTTTTTGGCGCTGCCGTCCTTCGGATCGTACTGTGGTTTATCATATTGCAACACTGTTTCGCCATCAATCCGATGAATGATCGTTTCATGTCCATGCGCTTCGACTTCAACCGTAACCCACTGTTCGCCATGATAGGTTTTTGATTTTGAGTTGAGTCCATGTGGTGTGTAGAGTTTCCCATCTTTCTCAACATTCGTTCCCGGCGTACACAAATTTGCCGTTGAACGGTTACCCGATCCTAACCCACCCAATAACTGAACTTCGATTGAAACAGGGAAAGATTGGTTCAGTTCCATGCTTTCAAGGGTTTGCCCATGGATCATCGCGCCGCTGTTTCGTTTGGCCCACCCTGCGCCATCCGGCAGTTGTTCACCGACAAAACGGTATTCAATACGCAGAATATAGTTTGTGAAGGATCTATTGTAAAAAAGATGTCCGAACCGATTATTAAAAGCGCCACCATATCCATCGTAACGCACCTTAAGTAATCCGTCTTCAACTCGGAATGTGTTGGCAAAGTTTTCTGCTACCGGATACCCCTTAATCTTTGGAATCCAACCATCGAGATTCTTCCCATTAAACAACTGCTGCCATTCGGTATTATCAGCGGCAAACACACTTACGCCCATGAGCAGAACAGCTCCCGCAATCTTCAAACTCGACATACAAGCCTCCTTTTTATGGGAAGTATAATAAAATACCACTAGAGCGGCAATACTCAGTATAAGACTGAGCACACATGGCGTGCTTAGCCCTTCTGATGAGTTGGGTCATTCATTATATAATTTTGAATTGTCAAGTAGCGGATACGTGTAGATAATTAACAACAAGGGATGAGACATGTCTTGAAAGATTCAGGGGGGATAACAAGCGTTCAGATTCTGGCTTGGCTCGGAGAGATTTTATCTACTGGAGCTGAAGCGGCTGTGCCTGCAAATCTGTTGCCCTTGCTGTCCGGTCCTGCTGGCTGTTGTCCATTAGCGCATGATAATGGAACGATGGTGTTTATTTTTCGTCCAGCGCGTTCACCCTCTCGCCTGTTTTTAGCACTGGAGCGTGGCATCAGCGTCTTGATCTTATTGTTTAGCGCTCCTTTTTGTATCTTAATTGGGATCTTGGTTTGGCTCTTGGATGGCTGGCCGGTTATTTATCAGCAGACTCGCTGGGGGCTGTTCGAGAAGCGTTTTGAAGTTTATAAGTTTCGGACCATGATTCGTGACTCTGAACGACTCCAAGAACGTCTCCATCAGAGACAGGCGACCCAAGGTTCTCATCTCTTCAAACTTGAGCGTGATCCCCGTGTTACGCGGTTGGGGAGTTTACTAAGGCGTACCTTTATCGATGAATTACCTCAACTTATTAATGTTGTGCGGGGTGAGATGCGCTTAGTGGGTCCGCGGCCACTGCCTGAAAAAGATCAACAGTATAATCGACATGCAGGACATCTGTTGCGGTATCAAGGGCGACCGGGTATGACGGGTCTTTGGCAGGTATCTGGGCGTAATCGTCTGTCTTTTGATGCTATGTGCCTGCTAGACCTCTATTATTTGGGGAATCGTTCGGCTTTTTTTGACCTTTGGCTTCTATTACGTACCATGGGTGTAATCCTGCAAGAGGCGCATTTGTATCGCAAAGGCGACCAACATGCCAAGAAGGCAAGGCCAGTCAAAGATGCAAGCCATCGCCACACCAACAGCTAATCCAACCCAAAAGAGTGGTGTGGGCGTAGGTGCAACGGGCATTCTTTTTATGCGAATGCGATGACCTGTTGTCGGTTCAAGCCGCAGGGTCATACTACCCATGCGGGGGAAAGATAGGGGAATGGGAAGGTCTGCTATCCAGACACCAGGTTGTTTTAAAAAAAAGGCATGCCCATGACAAATGACCTCCACGTCAGCATGGCGAGTTAGCGTGAGCAGTGTTGACAATGCTCTGCGCGTAGCAGCATCTGGCACGGTGAGGCGCACCTGTACCACACACAGGTGCTGACGCACGAGCGAAGCAGCTTCACTTAAGGCTTTGATGATCACTTCGCCGTCTGGAAACTTTGGATCCAGTGTTGCGTAAAGCTCTTTGTCAGCTCGGTTCCTGCGATTTAACCGACTATACCAAACCGCAACGATGGCTGCTCCGGTTGCTAGAGAGAAAGCGCCAAGAGACCCCCCTGCCAAAAGACCACTAAGAAGAGTTGCCAGTAAGAACTGTAAGATCAACACCATAGGGTGACTATACCACTAGTTTTTTGGGTAGAGATCAAGAATGAATTTCGATTATGTAGGATGATATCGTTCGAATACAGGTCAATAAACAGGGTCTGTGTGAGATTATGAGATTCTCTCTATTTTAATCCACTGTTGCAATACGCACCGCTTCTTTCTATTCTATCTGTGTTTTTTCAAAGATTTGCAAAGGAGTTACGATGGCTTTGAATGTTGTCAAAGAGATCGACGACCGGATTTCGGTACGTCATGTGCTAATGAGTGTTTCGGATAAAACGGGGTTAGATTGTTTTGTTCCTGAATTAATTGAAGCGTGTCCTGACGTTACGATCTACTCGACCGGAGGCACCTATACCGTCATTCAAACACTTTTGGGCGCTGTGTTGGCAGAGAAGCACTTGGTCTCCGTTTCCGACTACACGGGCCAACCAGAAATGCAAGGAGGCCTAGTCAAAACCCTTGACTTTAAAATCTATTTAGGACTTCTGAGTGAAACGTACAATCTGGCACACAAGGATGATTTGGCACGTACAAGCGCGGTACCCATTGATATGGTCGTGGTGAACCTCTATCCTTTTCAAAAGACCATATCGCGTGCAGAAGTCACCCCCGAAGAGGCTCGCACAAACATCGATATAGGTGGTCCCTGTATGATTCGTGCTGCAGCCAAAAACTATTTGCGTGTTGCGTCTGTTACTGATCCCAAGGATTATAAGAGGGTTGTGAACGAACTGAACGCGTACAAAGGATCACTGGGCCTGTCTTCACGTTTTGAATTGATGAAAAAAGCTTTTGCTCATACTGCACAATACGATACAGCGATTGCTACGTTCTTTGACGCGGTGCGTGATGACCGGGTCCGAAGTACGTACGAGGTGCATGGACAGTCATGATTGACCTGCATCTCCATTCAACGAACTCTGATGGGTCTGACACACCCGAGAATCTGGTGATCCGCGGTAAACAAGTCGGCTTGAAAGCCATGTCCCTGACGGATCACGACACCATGGACGGGATTGATGATTTTTTGACTGCCTGTGGTGAACAAGACATAACCGGCATTGCGGGTCTTGAGATTAGTATGCATGTGGAGGAGGGGCACGGTTCTTTGCATTTACTCGGGTATGGTCTAAATCCAACACATCCACTGGTGATCGAAAATCTTGAGCGTATCGTCGAAGGACGTATCTGGCGCAATGAACGAATTCTTGAAAAACTGAATGGATTGGGTCTTGAATTGACCTGGGCCGAAGTTCAGGCATGCGCCGGTGAGGATGTTGTGGGCCGTGCGCATATTGCACAAGCATTGATTGATCGGGATTATGTTTCCTCTGTTCCGGAGGCCTTTGAGCGTTACCTTGCCAAAGGAGCACCCGCCTACGTGGATCGTTATCGACTCTATCCTGAAGAGGGAATACGGATGATTCATGAAGCTGGCGGAGTGGCGGTGATTGCGCACCCTTTCAGCTGGATGCAGGATGAAGTAAAATTGGCCGCGGGCTTACGTGAATTACAAGCGCAGCACTTGGATGGTATTGAAGCCGTCTACTCAGAATATACGGCCGAACAGTCGCTGAGCTTACTACGCTTGGCAAAACAGATGTCACTCTTGTCAACCGGGGGGTCGGATTATCACGGGTTGCCGAAACCCGACATTGCCTTGGGAACCGGATTTGGTTCGCTTTCTGTGCCAGATTCGTTTCTAGCGCCGCTTTTGGAACGCTTAGGTAAAGAGAATCCTTGGGTTTATCGTGCAGCGAATCATCGTGTTTGATTCGATTAAAGGATGCTCAAAGATGAATTGGAATGTAGTTTTTTCGGAATTAATCCGACGAACAACAAGTGATCTGCCCGCAGATGTGGTATCCGCCTTACAACAAGCGGTTACAAAAGAAGTGTCGGGTTCACAAGCTGCCATGTTGCTACACGCGATGTTAAAAAACAGCGAGTTGGCTCGTGAACAAAGTACGCCTTTGTGTCAGGATACCGGGACGTTAACCTTTTTTTGTCAGGTTCCGCAGGGTACGGATACCCGAGCCTTAACCCAAGCAGCGCGTGATGCGGTGATCAATGCAACTCAAGCTGGTTGGCTGCGACGAAATACCATTGAGACGATTTCGGGTTCTTCTGTTGATACCAACATCGCCGATGGTTGTCCGGTCTGTCATTTTGAGCAATGGGAGCGACGTGACACCGAAGTTTGGCTGATTCAAAAGGGTGGTGGGTGCGAAAACATGAGCATGCAGTTCAGTTTGCCCGATGCGCAATTGGCTGCGGGGCGCGATCTAGAGGGGGTTCGTCGATGCTTACTTGAAGCGGCCTGGCGTGCACAAGGGTATGGGTGTGCTCCTGGGATCTTGGGAGTTTGCATTGGAGCCGACCGCGCAGAAGGGTATGCAGTGGCCAAAGCCCAACTGTTGCGGGCATTGGATGATAACGCCCCTGATCCTGAACTCATGGCGTTGGAGCAACGAGTGTTGGCTGAGGTCAACCAATTAGGAATCGGACCGATGGGCATGGGCGGCCAAACAACGCTTCTGGGTGTTAAAATCGCATCACGTTCTAGGTTGCCAGCCTCTTACTTTGTGACCGTGGCATACATGTGTTGGTCGTGTCGTCGTCGCGGTGTGCGGGTGACAGCGGAAACACCATTATGGTTAGGGTGAACATGAACTGTTTACAATCTCCTTTTACTGAATCTGCGATACGTGCGCTGCGCGTTGGCGACTTGGTTCGTGTCAGAGGTTTGGTCTTTACGGGACGTGACCGTCTACATCAGTATCTGGCAGAAGGCGGAGAGAGTCCGGTGGATTTGCACGATGCAGCACTCTATCATTGCGGTCCTGTGGTGGTGCCCGTTGCGGAGGGGTGGCGCGTCATGGCTGCTGGTCCGACCACATCTATTCGTGAAGAACCGTATATGCCGACTATTATTGAGAAATTGGGGGTGCGCGTCATTATCGGTAAAGGGGGAATGGGTGCAGCAACGTTGACCGCCTGTCAGAAATTTGGGTGTCTCTATCTTCAGGCTGTAGGTGGCGCAGCAGCGTTGTTGGCCCAATGCGTAAAACAGGTGGAAAAAGTCTATTTTCTCGAACGTTTTGGGGCTACCGAAGCCATGTGGAAATTACAAGTGTTTGATTTTGATGCCGTTGTTGGAATGGATGCACACGGGGGTAATCTGTTTAAAACTGTTCAGAATCAATCAGGTGAACAGCTTCATAGACTACAATTTAACGCTTAATTTAACGCATGTGTTTTTTAAAAACACAAAAATATCCATTAAAACACTGTAAATGTGTTAAGCTACATCACGTTTTTTGTCTGTAGAGGGTTATTTGAATGCGTATTGTCTTCATGGGATCTTCAGAAGCTTCAGCCACTGCATTGCGGGCAATCTTGAAGTCGTCGCTGCTGAACATTGTCGGGGTGGTGACGCAACCAGATCGCCCAGCTGGTCGGCATCAACGGTTTACGCCTTGTCCCTGTAAAGCATATGCGACCTTGCGTGGGTTGGCACCCATTATTACCCCTGAAAAGGTGAATGCTCCTGAGGTGCTGGAGCAGATTGAGGCTTTGCGCCCAGATGTGATTGTGGTGGTAGCTTTTGGACAGTTTCTCGGGAAGCGGTTGCTGGCAATTCCACCGCTGGGTTGTGTGAACGGTCACTTTTCTTTATTGCCCAAGTACCGTGGCGCTGCGCCAGTGCAAGCAGCGATTGCCTCTGGTGATGAGATTACGGGCGTGACCATCATGAAAATGGCGGAAGGCATGGATGACGGAGACATGCTCCTTAAAGCCATTGAACCGATCTGCTCAGATGATACGGCTGTAACGTTAATGGATCGTCTTGCGATTTTGGGTGCGGTTACCTTGGCCAAGGCGCTCAAACTGATGGATGATGGGCTTTTGACTGCAGAGCCGCAAGATCATCAGCAAGCGACCTATGCTTCAAAGATGCAGAAAATGGATGGTTTAATTGACTGGAACTTATCTGCAAACGTGATTGAACGTCGTATTCGGGCTTACGATCCTTGGCCCGGAGCCTTTACTTTTCTTTCAAAAAATACCGGAAAACAGCAAACCGGTTTTCGCGTGAAAGTCTGGCAAGCCGTTGTTTTAAAAGCAACTGAACATTCTCATTTTGCCGATTATAAACCAGGTCAAGTTTGTAGCATTTCTGATGCGGGACCCGTCGTCTCCACGGGCAAGGCAGCACTTTGTTTGACCGTGGTGCAACTGGATGGTACGCGTAAAATGGATGGGAAATCTTTCTTGAATGGACACGCGTTGCAACTTGGCGATATGTTTTATGATTCGTTGGCCGTTCCAACGTTGTTCCAACACCCGGAGACATATTATGAAAAGTAAGAAGCATACATGCGTTGCTGTTTTGTGCACCTTTAGTTTTATTCTTTTATCCAGCTTGATGATGGGCTGCGTAACCAATCCCATTACGGGTAAGAATCAATTTAGTATTGTCGGAAAATCAGAGCTGGTATCGTTAGCTCAACAAGCGGTCCCTTCGCAGTTCTCCTCTGATTATGGGGTGGTGAGTGATGCTGCTTTGAACGCATATGTTTCGCAGGTGGGACATCGTCTCGTTGCGACACTCACACCGGCTGACGTTGTGTACCCGAATATGGCCTTTAATTTTCAAGTCGTTAACGCCGTCTATGTGAATGCCTATGCATTCCCTGACGGGACAATTGCCGTTACGCGCGGCATGCTGGTTGAACTGGGAAATGAAGCACAATTGGCGGCTGTACTGGGGCATGAAATTGCACATGTAAACTGTGGTCATACGGCCGCTGCAATAAGCCGAGGGACGGTGTATGATGCGCTGGTATCCGGAACGCAGGGATATCTATCCAGTCAAGGAAGTTCATGGGCTGACTTGGCCGGCACAGCCGGGCAATTAGGCAGTGCCGTCGTTTTGGCGAACTACAGTCGAACGCAGGAGCATCAAGCAGATCAAGGCGGTATGCTGTATATGGTCCGTGCGGGATATGATCCACAAGGAATGATCGATTTGATGAATCTTTTAGTTCGAATTAGTGGATCGAATCCCTCAATCATTGAGCAGATGTTCTCCTCGCATCCCATGAGTACGGAACGTCTCGCGGTTGCGACAGCACGAGCCAAAAATGAGTATGCAGGACGAAATGCCGGTGCAATCAATCAAGCAGCTTTTCTTTCTGCAACGGCGGACATTCGTAAGCAAAAGCCTGCGTTAAAACAGTTTGCTTTGGCAGAGGGGCAACTGGCCCAGAAGAATTACGCATTGGCGAAAGCAACTGCCGAAGCGGGGTTGCGCCTAGCTCCCAATGATTATGTAGGTTTGATGCTGATGGCGCAGGCCAATCAGCAGTCGAATCAGTCGGCTGCGGCTCAGCAACTTGCGGCGCGTGCTTTGCGTTTCTATCCGAAAGGTGCTCGAGCGCATAGTGTGCTGGCACAATGTGCGTTGCAACGAAAGGATTATGCAACCGCGATGATTCATCTGAATGCTTTTGAGCGACAGGTCCCTGGCGAGATTCACACCGCTTTTTATAAAGGATTGGCGTATGAAGGACAGGGACAAACCCAATTAGCAGCGCATGCGTATCAAACATTTGTCAGACGCGGTAGCATAAACACCACTGAGAAACGGTATGCTACGAAACGATTGCAACAGCTCGGATCTACCCCGCAACAGGCAGCACAATGATTTGTGATGATTCATTTGAAGTCTCTCCTGTTCAGGCCAATCAACGACTTGACTGTGTATTACTCAACCAATACAACACTACCAGTCGGGCCTTTTGCCGCCAAGCGATTGAAAATCATCAGGTGCTCGTTGGTGGTCAAGTACGTGAGAAGGGGTATAAAGTTCATGTGTGTGATCGCGTGATTGTTTTGAAACTAAAAGAACGAAGTGATCAAAAGGTCCAACCTGACAGCTCGCTCGCACTTGAAATTGTATTTGAGGATGCTGCACTGGTTGCGGTGAATAAACCAGCTGGCATAGCGGTGCATCCTCTTTCCAGTGAGGAACGTGGCACTTTGATGAATGGATTGGTGGCGCGTTATCCGGAACTGGCAACTCTCGGAGATCAGCCGCTGATGGCTGGCGCGTTGCACCGAATCGATACAGAGACTTCGGGAGTGGTCATTGCCGCTCGCTCGCAGGAGGCTTTTGAAGCGTTGCGAGAGCAGTTTACGGAACAGCGGGTAGAGAAAATTTACTGGGCGCTGGTCGAGGGACATATCGCTTTGCCGGCACACGTCACGCATCACCTGGCGCATCACCCGGGCTTGCCCTATTGCAAAATGGTTGATGCGCGAACACTGAGCGAGAACGTTCGCCAATTTCCTGCTGAAACCGCTTACCGACCGTTAGAACTGAGGGGAAAATATACCTTATTGGAGGTCACTATTTTTACTGGCGTTACCCATCAAATACGCTGTCATTTGGCTTTGGCTGGCTTTCCGATTGTCAATGACGTTCGCTACGGTGCACGTGTTGTCCAAGGGTGTACACGCCATTTTTTACATGCCCGTGAGATTCGGTTTCAGCATCCACTCAATGGTCAAGCCTGTCGTGTTCAGTCCCCGCTTACACCAGATTTTAAGGCGTTCTTGAAAAATACATGCACCTGATCTGTTTTTCTTTAAAGCGATGATGAGGCCAACCGCTTTGGAATGAGCATGCGCGAAAGACGAAATGTCGTGAGGCACAGTTCACCTAAGAGTAGCAAAAGAATGGTGGCGATAAAAAACCCAGACAGATCAGTTCCTTGACGCGCATCCTGTATTTGCTGAGCAATGGCAGCATCGGTTCTAAGCATCAAGGGATGTATACCCAGTAATTTTTGTGCTGTTGATTGATCCATAGCTGTGAGGTCACTCTCTTGTGCAACAGGATTAGAAACCAAGGTACGAGGTGAGGCCTGCTCGGTTGTTAGAATACCCGGATACCACGTCTCTTCCAAGAAGGCCTTTCCTTTCCGACAAGCGAGTTTTAACGACGTGTCCCCGGGCATGAGGAGTGTCAGCTGTGTACAATTTGGATCAATCGTATGCAAGAAGATCGGGTGACCACACACCCCGGTATTATCCTGCTGTGTCTGATGCGCCGCATACGTTAGTAGGTGGATTAAACTGACAGGAAAAGATTTGAGTTCCGGCCAGTTTCCGGAATCACGTCGAATTGAGAAGGCGCAGACAATTAAACGCCCTTTGCCGACGGGCAATTCCACGATAAGTGGCTTTCCAGCTGTCTCAGCCAACACGAGCGCTTGTTTGGGCGGTGTCAGCTCGTACACCCGTTGCCAAGCGATAAGGTTCAGTTGGAGTAGATCATTCAGTGAGGCCAAAGCGCCGTGAAAGGTCAATCCTGTAAGGGGTTCACTCTTGAGAGAGCCAAAGAGTGGGGGAATCAGCTGATCGGAAAAGGCACAAAATGTTGCTGAACTTACGCGGTTTCCAGCAAATAAAATGACGCTGCCACCCTGCTCCAGATAACGCAACAAATGGATTGCCAAAAGGGGGGGGATTGGATCTGGGTTTGCAAGCAGTGCCACATGATAAGGAACAAGCATGTTGTCAGTCAGACTCTGTGAAAAGGACTCTTCGGTCTGAATGCCATTCACGGCGGCATCCTGAAAAGGATCGACGGCCACCTTGAGAAAGTGAAAGGGGTTGATTTGACTTAGTGGATCACTCTCAAGCAACAGAACTCGAATTTTCTCGTGAACCGTCTGTGTAAAATAGACGCGATTGTCCAAAGCAAGGGAAGAATCAAGAATCTCGATATACCCGTTCAACACGCCGCCCTGTGCTGGAATATAATCAAAAAAACCTTGAACCCGCTCCTTTGCAGGTAAACGGAGATGGTCACTCTGAACAAGCGAATCATGAATGACTAGACGGACCTCGGTTTCCGAATCAGTCACACCATGATTGATCACATCGTAAGGAATACGCATGCGCTGTTGCGTCATTTGGGGTTTTGTTGAAAAGGAACCTTGATTAATCGAGAGGTTATCTGCTGCCCCTTGGAACAATAAAAAATAGAAGCGAATATTTTTAGGCACATCAAGTAAGGCCGCACGAGTTTGCTTGGGCATAACTTGAAAGTCAGAAAGCAGATAAATTTCGCGATTGGGCGCTGATTCTGTTTCAAGCAATGCGATCGCTTGTTCTAGAACTGACTGATAGCTTCCACTACACCCTGTCACACGGGCATGTTGTAGCAGGTTGCGAACCTCTTGATGTTTGCGTGTCAATTCGATGCCTGGGCGGCCTGAGAGAAATAACACACTTGCCCGATCATGATCAGAAAGCGTATCAAGAATTTCTTCCGCTTTTTGTATGGCGAATGTGAATGCAGAGGATCCAGAGGCAAGTTTACGATCCATTGAAAGGGTGTCATCTAGGACAAGAACACTGTCGGTACGAGGGGCAAGGGAGACCGCAGGATGCCGGAGCAACGGCTTCGCTAAAGCAATTGCCAAGCAGAGTAAAATTAGACTCCTAATGAAAAGCAACAGCCACTCTCGCAGATGACGCCGATACGCAAGTTGGCGTTGACGAATCTGAAAGAAGTGTAGTGTGGAAAAAGGCACACGTGCTTTGCGGCGCTTGAAGAAGAGATGGATCAAGAGGGGCACGGGTACGGCAAATAAGGTCCATAACCAATCTGGATATCCAAAGCTAATCAAAACATGCGCTCCCGTTTATGAAAGTAAGCCAGTAAAGCGAGGGTAAAGGGCGCACCTGTATTCATGGTTTCAAAATTCATTTGCATTCGGCCACAAATGCGTTTCATTCTTTGCGTATACGTATTTAAATCATTGAGGTAGTCCTCGCGGCACAATTCGCTTTCCACTTCAAGCGCTTCATTGGTTTCTAAGTCCTTAAACTCAATAAGACCCTGAAACGGAAAGGTTGTTTCCAAAGGGTCGAGTATCTGAAACAGGAGCACCTCGCAACGCTTATGTTGAAAATGTTGCAATGTGCGAATAAAATCAGGCTTAGGGTCAAAAAAATCAGAAAACACCATAATGATTGAGCGACGATGAACAGAATCTGCAATTCGCTCAAAGCAGGGTGTCGCATCGGAACGACCCGCAGCCTTTAATTGACAAATTTCAGAAAACAGGTGTAGCAAGTGCATGCGTGAACATTTTGCGGGCAGATGTGCGGTTATCTGATCGTTGTAGGTGTACAAACCAACAGCATCTTTCTGCCGATGCATCAGATAGATAAACGCTGCGGCCAGATAACAGGCATAGTGAAATTTATGTGGTGCCTTTTGGCCGAGGGCCATAGAGCCCGAGTGATCCAGTACGATGTAAGCACGCGTATTGGTTTCGTCTTCAAACTGTTTAACATAATAGCGGTCGCTTCTGGCATACGCCACCCAATCCACAAACTTGACGGCATCTCCGGGGCAATATTTACGATACTCTGAAAACTCAGATGAAAAACCATGGTAAGGTGACCGATGTAGCCCTGTCAGACTCCCTTCAACCATGGCGCGTGCGATCCATTCAATATTTTTCAGCGTATCCAACGTTTGGGGCGTCAGCAGGGTAGGGGGGGCGATTCGTTTTTGTGCTGCCCCATTTTGATTACTCAACCCGCTTATCATCGCACGATCCTTTTTTTGCTACGCTCAAATTGCTTCACTATCTGGCTCGGGGACATGGGCTACGAGACGATCAATAATTTGGCGCGCGTCAACCCCCTCACCTGTGGCGTGAAAATTACAAGCAATACGATGTTCGAGAACCGCATGCGCGTTGCGACGTACATCAGCACAACTTACATTAATTCGACCTTGTAGTGCAGCGGTCGCTTTGGCGGCAAGGATCAGAAATTGGCCTGCACGTATGCCTGCCCCATAACTGAGATTAGCTTTGATAAATTCCGGGGCTTCTGAAACCTCCGGTCGTGATAGGCGAACCAAATCAATGCAGTAGGATAAGACATGCTCACTCACAGGAATATCCCGAACCATGCGTTGCAGTGCCAGCAGTTTCTGGTCGTTTACCATTCTGGTCAACGGTACGGTGCGATTGATGGTGGTTTGTCGCAGAATCTCGACTTCATCGTTTCGATTCGGATAGTTGATGCGCACGAGAAACATGAATCGATCCAACTGCGCTTCAGGAAGGGGGTAGGTGCCTTCCTGTTCAATCGGATTCTGCGTAGCTAGAACAAAAAATGGTTGAGGAATGGGAATTGTTTTACCACTGGTTGTCACAGCGTTTTCCTGCATGGCCTCCAATAGCGCGGCCTGTGTTTTTGGGGGGGTGCGGTTGATCTCATCTGCCAGAAGCAGGTTTGTAAAAACGGGACCTTTAACAAAACGTAAGGAGCGTCTGGTCGAGCCGACTTCCTCATCCAAGATTTCAGTGCCGGTGATATCAGATGGCATCAAATCTGGCGTAAACTGCACCCGGTTAAATGAGAGATCTAGCACCAGCCCGAGACTTTGGACTAAGAGTGTCTTAGCCAGTCCCGGCACACCGAGTAAAAGACAGTGCCCTCGCGCGAGGATGGCAATAAGCACTTGTTCGATCACCCGCTCCTGACCAATAATCACTTTTGTTAATTCAGACTTGATCGCCTGATGTGTTTCAGCAATCTCTTTTACGGCTTGTAACATTGTTTCTCTCCTAAACTTAGTAGCAGTATAACGTAATGGCATATCGCATCGCAACCTTACGTACGGATCATTAGTGCCTTACGTCCGATGAATAGCGATAAACAATACGTTGTTGCTATCTCCCTCGCCCTCTGGGAGAGGGCTGGTGTGAGAGTTGCGGACTCTGCCCGCATTAGATTAAGGGATGGTTTAAAAAAATCAGGATGACCTAAATGGGAGATAACCTTGCTGACAGCTAGGCGCATTGTAGGGACAAAACGCTCGGCAAATTTGGACCGTGCCATCAAAGAAGGGGTTTGATATGGTAAGTCGCATCATGAGTCATGAGCCTTTACCAAATTTGCATAAAAGCAGAGGCCTTCACAATAAGTGGGGGATAGCCATTGTCGGAACAGGATTGATCGCCCGTTTTCACGCACAGGCTGTTCTTAATGTGCCTGCAACTCGTTTGGTGGCTTTCTGTGGTCGGGATCTGCAAAAAACTCGGAGGCTCGCCAAAGAATTCTCTTGTGATGCATCGGTGTGTTTGGATGACATTTTAAAGAGGCCGGAGGTGGACGTGGTAATGATTGCGACGCCCTCAGGAACACATCAGGAAATTGCCGTTTTGGCGGCAGCAGCTGGCAAACATGTGCTCTGCGAAAAACCATTGGAAATAACCCCCGAACGTGTCAATGCCATGATAAGTGCGCATGAACAGGCCGGCACACAGTTGGGGTGCATTTTTCAGACGCGATATACACCAGAAATCAAGACACTTCAAAAAGCGCTCGAGATGGGTCGTTTTGGCACAGTAACCTATGCTGGCGCTTATGTGCCATGGTGGCGAGAACCGGCTTATTACCAAGATTCATCATGGCATGGCACAAGAGAGTTGGATGGTGGGGGTGCACTGATGAATCAAGCCATCCATATGATTGATTTGTTGTGTACTCTGATGCCGCCTGTTAAATCAGTTTGTGCCTGCACATCGACCATTGGGCATCCCTACATTGAAACGGAGGATACCGCAGCTGCGGTGATTCAATTTCAGGGTGGTGCCGTAGGGGTCATCTATGGTTCAACAGCATCTTGGCCTGGAAAACCGAAGCGCTTGGAGATTTCAGGAACATCAGGAAGTGCGGTCCTGACAGATGATAGGCTGACAACCTTTTCTTTTCGTGACCCGTTGCCAGAGGATCAAGAGGTGTTTCAGCTGGGTCTGGATAAAAATTCTCAGCTAGCGATCGGGGCCGCAAATCCAGGTGCGATGACCCATGCGCTGCATGCGGCCTGTCTACAGGATTTTATTTTGTCATTGGAAACAGGGCAAGGTTTTCAAATAGATGGCGCGTCAGCATTACGTGCCGTACAGGTCATCTGTGCAATTTATGAGTCTGCACAAAAATGCTGTTCAGTGAGTCTTAACCCATTGGTATAACGGCGTTAATAGCAAAAAAAACAGGAGTTTTGACACTCCTATTTACGTCGCATAATATATGTTATGTCAACTACGAGGGGTTACCCGAGATCCGCCATACAACGTAACGCGGCAACACGGGTTTCAATTTTTGCAAGATCGAGTTTTTCAAAACGCGATAAACTAAAGCCTTCTACACCAATCGAAGCCATGGCACTGGCATAAGTCAACGCTTGACGTAATAAGCGATCATTCACACGGCCGGCGCGTGCGAGATATCCCATGCAAGTCCCTGCATAGGAGTCACCCGCTCCAGTCGGATCAACCAGTTTCTCGACGGGGTAAGCTGGAATGATGGAAACACCCTTCTTTGAAAAAAGCAAGGCGCCGTGTTCACCCTTCTTAATAACGACATACTCGGGACCCATTCGTAAAAGCGCCTTGGCACAATCAAGAAGTTGCCATTTTCCCGTTAATTGACGAGACTCGCTATCGTTAAGGGTTAAAAGGTTTACCCGTTTAATCACACGTATCAATGCAGGGCGTGCGACTTCAATCCAGAGACTAATCGTGTCAAGTGCGACAAAACGTGCGCCTTTGGCTTGATCAAGGACATGGAGCTGAAGTTCTGGCTGAATATTGCCAAGTAGAACAAACGGAGCTTGAACATAGGTACTGGGTAGTTTGGGTTGGAAGTTACCAAACACACCGAGCTCAGTCTTTAACGTTGTCCGTTCAATCATGTCCTCATCGTAAACACAGGCCCAACGAAAAGTCTCACCCGATACGTGTTGGACGCCACTCAAATCAACCCCAAAATCTGACCACCGTTTGATAAATCGACGAGGAAAATCACTACCCACAACCCCTACTGCACCTGTCTTTGTGAAAAATGAAGCTGCGGCTGTAGTGAATGGCAAAGAGCCTCCCAGTAACCCTTTACGATCTACGTGACGTGTTTTAATATCATCAATACCAATAGAACCAACAATCCACAAGCGAACAGAACTTTGTTTACGAGTCGCCATTTCTTATGCTCCTTTTGTTCGTTTCAAATAACGCACTAACCCATCGAGTGCCAACAGATACCCATCTCCGCCAAACCCCATTATCTGGCCAACACAAACGGGGACTGTCAGACTCTGCTGCCGAAACGTTTCTCGCTTATGCGTGTTCGTCAAGTGAATCTCGATTGCAGGCAGACCGCAAGCAGAGATGGCATCCCGTAAGGCCACACTACTGTGCGTATAGGCTGCGGGGTTGATGAGTATGCCGTCGAAGCACGCTCTTGCATTTCCAATCGCCGTGACGAGCTCCCCCTCTATATCGCTTTGAAACGTCTCTAAGCTCGCCCCTAATGTTTGCGCATATGAGGCGAGTCGCTTTAAAATTGCCTCCAGCGTTTCTTGTCCGTAAAGTCCGGGTTCACGTGTCCCGAGCCGACTCAGATTCGGACCATTCATCACCAGTATTTTCATCTTCCTGTATCTCCTTTGACTCATCTTCAACGTGCTTTTCGTGATGCTGTTGAACGCTGACCTCATCATGCGGTACCGTAACATAACGCCCATCGCGTGTTCGTACGGTTAAATAGCCTCGCAACACATCACGTGCCACCACCACTCCCGTCACAAGGGGATCCTGCCCATTGCAAATAACAGGGGTATGAACCAATGGTAAGTGAGCGCCTGCTTCGCGATATTGTTCATATTCAAAACGTAAACAACATTTTAAACGTCCACACGTGCCGTTCAGGGTTACCGGATTGAGTGACATTTCCTGGCACTTTGCCATGGTGACATTAACGGGATCAAACTGATGTTGCCACGTGCAACAGCACGCGGCACGGCCACACACCCCCAGACACCCTAAAAGCGCTGTTTCATCGCGGACCCCTACTTGCCATAAATCCACATGTGTCTTGTAATCACGCTGCAATTGAGCAACAAACCGTCGCAAATCGACGGGTACTTGTGCGGAATAGCGAATAAACAAACGATTTCGTCCATATGAGAAGCGTGTGTGCAACAACTTAACATGCCCTTTTTCATGGGCCACCGAAAGAGCGAAAGCCTGCATGGCTTTCTCTGCAAGAACAGCATTTTTTGCGATTTGTGAAGCCTCGTCTTCAGACAAACGCCGCACAACACGAAAGCCCGGCATCCGACTGTTTGCGGGGGCACTTTCCTGATGTGCCGTGAGGTCCAAGACAACTCCGTAATCCAAACCGTAATCAAGTTCAACTAGGCACTTTTCTCCAGGTGTCATGGACATCGCGTCCGCTAGGCGACAGTGAAACTCGCTATTTTCAGGCATGCGAATACGCGCAATCGTAAGCATATCGTCCCTATTTCACTCCATGACTGATGCGGTCCATCGTGTACGCGAGAACCGAATCATCCGGAATGCTCCTTTCCATCTGGCGGGCCAGCTCTTCACAGGCATTAATATTGTAACAGGCCCGCGCCAGTGATATTTTCTGAGCACGAGCGATCAACAAGGAGAGATACGTTTGATTAAAAACGCACGCGTGATCACCACCAGCTTGTACAACCATGAGATCACGAAACCAGCGAGTCAAAGTCAGCATAAAATCAGTCCGCAGTTCACGATAGCGGGCCTCAACTCTCGCTTTAAAAATTTCATCTGACTCTTCAACGCTATCACTGAGATCGCTATCTTCTTGCTTCACCAATGTCTCTGCATTTTCTTTGATCTCTCCCAAAATATTCGAGAGCGCTGTTGACAATGCAAGATTTTCAAAAGGGTGCCCCCATAACGGACTTGCTAAAACCTCCAGTACGCGCTCCCTCCAAGGTTCTTCCAACTCACGTGCCGAACTCAGATCAATTCGCTGACAACGTGATACGATTGTCGGCAAAAGATGTTGCGGCTGATCACTAAGCAATAAGAAAAGGGTTCTTTCCGGTGGTTCTTCCAATGTTTTTAGAAACGTGTTAGCAGAGGCTTCATTCATGCGGTCTACCCCCACCACCACCCCTGCTTTCCATCCCCCAGCGAAGGATGTCTGCGTGATCTCGTGAATCAAGGTATCGCGCACTTGATCCACACTAATCACACGCGATTTCTTTTCAGGAAAAATCCATTGAATGTCAGGTTTTTTGCGTTCCGTTACCCGCCGGCACTCGTCACACACGCCACATGGTTTCTCATCTGCTGTGCAGAAAAGCGTCTGAAGCACACGAAAGGCGAACTCCATTGCCGCTCCGCGTACCGGGCCAACGATCAGATAGCCGTGTGCCGGATGATGGGTGTCAATCGCACGTTTAACCATTTGGAAGGTGTCCTCAAAACGCATGAGTTTTTCCCTCCCCAAACCGTTTCTTAATCGCATTCTGAATGATCAATGCCACCTCTTCACGTGCAGCATCGGTATTGATTCTTAGATATCGCTCAGGTTCGCGACGTGCTAGATCAAGAAACCCCTCACGAACCCGCGCATGAAAAGCAGAGGCTTCACACTCAAAACGGTCGAGTGTGGTTGCTGTCGCCTGCTGTCGTGCGTGTAGTCGAGTACGTCCCTGTTCCGGCTGAATATCCAAAAGCAGAGTTAAGTCTGGCGTCAAATCCTGTGTCGCGAATTGATTCAACGCGCGAAGAGCATCCAGATCAAATCCGCGACCATATCCTTGGTAGGCCAATGTCGAGGCGTCGAAACGATCACACAAAACCCAACGACCAGCATGTAAAGCAGGTTGGATTAACCGCTCAACATGTTGGGCACGACTTGCAAGAAAGAGTAGCACTTCGGCTCTCGCAACAGGCGCTTCGCCAGCACTATTATGCTGCAACAACAATCGGATCGCTTCACCGGTCAGTGTGCCGCCTGGCTCCCGTGTGATCGTCACCGCCACCCCTTGCGTTTCAAGATATGCGGCTAAGAGCTGGATATGGGTTGACTTACCACTCCCCTCCGGTCCTTCAAACGTAATAAATTTACCCTTTTTCATCACACGCGTTTTTTCACCTTTTGGCCATCCTTTGCGTCACGAACCTCCCAGCCCAAGGCGGCAATTTCGTCGCGCAGTCGATCAGAAGCGGCCCAGTCTTTAGCAGTCCGTGCGGCACCACGTTCATTTATCAACACCATGATTTCTTGTGGGACTGAGTTATCCAATGCAGCCCGACCAAAGCGTACCACGCCTAAAACACTGTCGATCGAGCCGAAAATGTTTAAAACCGTAGCGGCACAGTCTGGCGTCAACGAACCCTCGCGTAACGCCGTGTTGCTTTCACGAACAAGAGCAAAAAGCGCTGCAAATGCTTCAGGAAGATTCAAATCATCATTGACGGCTGCGGCAAACGTTTCGTGCGCGCTTGTTGCCCAAACTGGGATCTCCGTTCCCGCATCGGACTCTCCACTCAGACTTGTCAATGCATCCACACACTCATCGACACGTGCCAAAGAGGTCCGCGCCGCATCCAAAGCATCAAACGTGAAGTTCAGTGGCTGTCGGTAGTGTGCATTGATTAAGACATAACGGATCTCACGTCCAGACCAGCCTTTTTCGACTAAATCACGTAGCGTAAAGAAGTTGCCCAGTGACTTAGACATTTTCTCACCGTTCACCCGCAAATGCGCACAGTGCATCCAGTAAGCGACAAAAGGTTTGCCCGTGGCGCCTTCGGCTTGGGCAATTTCATTTTCATGATGAGGAAACAGGTTATCGATTCCTCCAGTATGTAAATCAAACGTCTCGCCCAGATACTTCATGGCCATAGCCGAACACTCAAGATGCCATCCGGGCCGTCCTCGTCCCCACGGTGAATCCCACACCACATCGCCATCCTGCTGATCCCACCCCTTCCAGAGTGCAAAATCTCCGTAACTTTCTTTCTCGTATTCATCTTGGCTTACCCGAGCACCGGCACGCAGGTTTTCACGATCCAGATGGGCTAACTTTCCGTACGCAGCCCATTTTCCCACGCTGAAATAAACAGAACCGTCTTCAGAACGATAAGCTAGCCCGCGGTCAAAGAGTCGTTGAATCAGATCCAACATCTCGGGCAGATGATCGGTTGCAGCTGGATAAACCTCAGCAGGGTGAATATTGAGTGTTTTAAGGTCGTCAAAAAACGCCTGAATAAAGGGCGCTGTAAAGACGTTAAGCGACACGCCTGCCTGTTGCGCACCGCGAATGGTTTTGTCATCCACGTCGGTTAGATTCATGACCTGGGTTACTTTCCAGTTGTTGAAAATCAATACACGACGTAGCACATCTTCGAAGGTATAGGCACGAAAGTTTCCAATATGCGCGAAGTTGTAGACTGTGGGGCCGCAGGTGTACATGCGAACCGTGTTGTCTGCAATCGGCGCAAAGACCTCTTTCGAACGTGTTAAACTATTGTAAATCTGCATGGATACCTCTTCTCGCCTCCTCTTAATAACCTCTTGCCGGTTCGCGACTTAGGCGTGCTTCCGGTGTTTAAAATTCATTCTGTTGGCTGTGCCGCGCAACTGTGGCAACCGCCATACAACTGATGCCTTCACGTCGACCAACCGCGTCCATACCCTCGTTGCTCTTGGCTTTGACTGAAATTCGATCAATAGAAACATCAAGGATCTGGCAAAGTCTAGCACGCATGGCAGGAATATAGGGCTGAAGTTTTGGCGCTTCGGCAATCACACTGGCATCTACATGCGCAATTTCCCAACACTTTTTGTGTACCAACTCTACGACAGCACGCAACAACTGTGTACTGTCGGCATCCTTCCATTGCGGATCTCGATCTGGAAAATGCTGTCCAATATCCCCCTCTGCAATTGCGCCAAGCAACGCATCACAGATTGCATGAATCAGCACATCAGCATCCGAATGACCTAACAAGCCGTGGGAATGAGGGATCTCAACACCCCCCAAAACCAAACGACGTTCGGTCACCAAGCAATGTGAATCATAGCCAATACCTGTACGTACCATGAAAGCACTATAGCGTATTCCAGAGTCAGGGACAATGCTTCAAAAGGGCGATTATGCACGCCATATACAACTCTCTCACCTTGCCTAATCTTTACGGCAGGTCAAAAATTCCACCTCACAAGCCTTGAGAAACCTGATATACTGTAGGTGTGAAATTATTCATAAATCTTTTTTTATTTCTGATACTTATTGGGATTGTCATCCCTTTGGGTCATGTGGCACATGCAGATGACTGGCAGACACGTCTTGAGGTCAAGAGTTCCTCAGAGCTGGCTGCTATGAATGTAAAGCCGGTTAAGAATCGTCTTCAGATTCGATTGTTGAATCCAGATCATCATGGATGTCTCGAGTTTACCTTGCAAAGCGGGTTTACGGAGTATCGCCTAATGCCCAAGGAACTCTTCGATTCTTTTGCAACAAGCCAGATTGCAACTTACCCCTCTCCTGAACTCACCGGAACGCTACACTGGGTCACGTTACAGCGGATGGCGGATGCTTGGTTGCTCTCGGTCGACGATCAGATGATTGCCAAGATGCCCCCTCTTTGGGACGGCCCCCTGTACGTCCAACACATCTCGGAAGCGCTCCCCTCTGATGAAAACAAGGACGACTATACGCAACGGCTTGGAAAATTTGTTTTTGAAGACAATTTCCTTGTTCCCGCTGGATCAGAGTTCCCCCCTACGTGGCAGATTCTCTCTGGCATTTGGCGTCTGCATTCGGTGACGGGATCAATCAGTGGAACATCAGGCGGTTACCAATTAGCGCGTCAGCCCAAACCCGAAAAAAGCCCCAATTTTTACACCCTTGAGGGCTCTGGCAGTCAGGCGGTCGTGCTGGCAGGCGAACCGTTTTATAATCGCTACACCTTTCGTGCTGCTGTACAGCACAATAGTGGAACCAACGGGTTGGTTTTTCTGGCCAGCGAGCACGGAGGTTTTTTTGGTTTTACGGCACGCACTGATCCTGCCACGGATCGTCTGATCCTCGAACTATGGAGGCAACCAGCAGCGCCGGAGCAACCCCGCAAGTTGCTTGCTGCCGTGCAAACCGAGTTACCAGCAGGACAGTGGCTTTTACTTGAGACCCAACTGTTCGACGATCGAATTATCTGTCGTGCGGACAATATTGAGGTCATCCGACATAAAGTCAACCTACCGCCAGGCGGACGTTTTGGCCTTTATGCCAACATGTCTGAAGCGGATTCGACACGGTTTGATGATGTTGCCGCTTGGTCGCATGAAGATTGTCTTTTTGACGCCCCTGAAGATGTCAGCTTTGCCACACGTTGCCAAAGTGCAGGGGTCCAATCGTTGCAACGCCACACCACGACATGGCTCTATTTTCCTCCTTTAGCACAAGCTACCAATTTCTGGGAGTATGGTAATCCGAACGCCGGGTCGCTTCGTCAGGAAGTGCACGTTGTCGCAACATCGCAGGATTTTCTCTGTGGGTTAACAGCGGGATCGACGAGTCCTGAGACGTCCCAGTATCGCTTCACGGTAAACCAATTGGATGATACGCGAACCTATACCCTTGAAGCAGTAAGCACCACCAACATCGTCGTGCTTGATACCTTTAAGACACAAGGCTCCAGCAATCGCGTCACCTTGGCTCTTGACGCCTTACGCTCACACGAGTTACGTGGCTATGCAGATGGTCAGCTGGTTTGTTTTCATCGATCACCAATCATGCCCAAGGGTCTTTTGGGTGTTTTTGCGGTCACACCCGCAGATCTCTTTTTTACAGCGCCAAACGTTTGTTCAAAAGAAACGTGTCTCTCCGAAAGGTTTGAAAAGAACCCACTTTATGTCAATGATCCATTTATGCGTCACTGGGCCTCTCCAGAAGGACAATGGGTCACTTTTAAAAATGGCATGACTTGGTTTAAAGGAGATATCACCGGTCCAGTTAAAGTTCAACTTCCCGTTGTCGAGGGAATGACACTCCATATCGGTATTCCTGAAAATTCATCTAATAGTTTGTGTCGGGTTGTTGTTGAAAAAGAGCTGATTCAGGTCTATACCCCCAACCATGAAACGCAACCCGCGTTTACGGTTAAGTGTGAAGAGATTCCGGAAACAACTTTTGACAAAACCAAAATACGACTGTACACACTCGGCATTGAGGGATCTGTCATTTGGCTAGGTGATGACCAGAAGCTTTTGGCTAAAACCCATTTAACCTCGCCGTTGGCCGGACGCAAAATGCGGATTGAAGGCATGACGCTCGAAAATCTGAGTCGAACTCTTGTTCAGCGAGATAACGTCTTTGATACCTTATTTACGGAATCGCTCTATAATTGGACTATCAATGGAGGCCGTTGGGAGGTTATCAATCGATTCTACTGTGAGCCAACGTGGTCCCATATGAATGGAGAGAGCGCCGACTCTCTGGCTGCTTTATGGTCGAAGTATATTTTTAGTGGCGATTTCAGTATTGAGTTCTATGCAGGCATGCGAATGGGGTGGTATCAACGGCCCGGTGATTTAAACCTAACGGTGATGAGTCGCTCAAATATGGCGGGTGATGGTTATACAGCAATTGCCACGGGTTGGGACCCTGATCATTCTCAACTCTACTCGCGTCTATTGCGTAATGGGAAATTGATGGACATCAGTACCAAGTACCTTGTCCCTCGTGCACGTGCTGGGCTCTCTCGACAAGGTTATCAGCCTCTCATTGCAGCAGGGCGGGATATTCATGGTGCCTGGTATGGCATACAACTGCGTCGGATTGGTACGTCTTTGCAATACATTTATGATAACGAGGAAGTCTTTCAGATTGAAGACCCTCAGCCACTACAAAATGGGTCACTTGGCATCTGGACCTATCAGAATTCAATGATGGTCGCTCGTATCAAAATAGCCGCTGAATCCATTCAGCCGAGGCCCTTTGCTTTCACCCCGTTGCCTACGGCCCCATCCCCCACCCCACCGCCTATTGTTGAGCAAGTTGACTCGGGCTTGCGTGTCAATGGACGTGTCGCGCAGGCACTCGCACCTGATTATTGGCAGGCGTTTGATACTGTCAGTCATCCCAGTGTACGGTTTAAAAATCTAAACTCCAATGCGCCAGAGATGCGTGTAACGTCCATTCTCGGGAGCGGTTCTTTTCTGGTTAAATGTGCTCTTCCCCCGGCGCTCCCGGACAAATTATTGGGATGGCGGTTTGAGATAGCCCGGCACCCACAAGCGCGTGTCAATTTCGAGTTTGCCACCGTCAAGTCCGATAAAAAAGACGGGTGGACAACATTGCAACCGTGGACCTATATCTTGTGTGGCACAGAGGAGAAGCGTGGTCCTCGTAACATTGCAGGCAAAGCGGCTGAAATACCCCCCTCTGATCTGCTCGGTAAACAGCTTGTTTGGACTCCGGTTGAGATTTGGGTTCCCTCTGATGTGATTCGCGAAAACCAGGCGATTCAGATTGAAGGTTTCGGTAATCTACAGCCTAGTGATATGCAACAAGGCCTTGAGGGTAACCCGCCGCATGCTTGGTACGCGATTCGTAATTTTAGAGAAATCCATCGCGGGGTTCCGACACTGGATGCCCCACCAGAAAAAAGGCAGGAAGTTGCAGCGCTTACAAAAATTATTAACAGTCTTAAACCTGGCGAATTACAGATGGTCGAGGTGCCCAAAAGCCTTGATCCGCACTGCCCAATTATCGAATGGGCTGTACCAGAGCTCGCCAGTTTTGGGTTACGCGCAGAGGCCGATCCCTCGATTCCCGGTTCGATTGTTGTGCACCCCGTTCACCCTTGGCCATCGCCATTACTTCCCCCAAAACGCGTCTTGGTGGACACGCATGTTGCGCCGTTCAGTGCTGAAGAAAACAATATTCGGATTTTGGTTCCGTTGGATGTCCTTCAGACTGAACGCATGACCTTGACGCTTGAACTTTCAGATGGTCGCTTTTTCAGACAAGTCGTTCCGATGCACGACTCGAACAACGAAAACCTTGCGCCAGTTCTACTCTCGTTGACCATGCCTGAAGGCGGTATCGAAACATTTGAAGCTCGTCCGTTTAACAGCCAGCCGTATAAGCTTAGCGCAAAGGTTTCGATTGATAATAGCGACCCCTTGCGCGGGGGTGTCTTGATGATCGCCAACAGCGGTTTGTATAATCAACGTCTCAACGCTAACCTCATCAAGTCGTTTGACCCAATTGCGACCCCCTTGATCCAATTGCGCTACAAGGGTGATCCCATGGCGATTGTTTCACTTTCTTATGGAGAGTTTATCTTTGCCTTCTCCGAACCCTGCTCAACGCATGTGCGCTTTAATAAATGGCAACTCGCCTCAATGGATCACCAATGGCATGTGTGGACTGGCGTTCCTTACGACAGTGTTGGAACCTTCTCTCTCTCTGAACGGTGCACGTTGCCGACTGCGCAGATCCGAATCGGATCACGTAAAGCACCTGATCAAACCGGCCTTCGCAGTATTTTGCAAGTTGATGATATCACCTGTGGCCCAGCAGTTGGCCCCCAAAAGCCTTTTGCGTTTAAGGCTGACTTTGTCGATCCGGATGGCGTGGGCGAAGTCGTCTACGGGATCTTGGCTGGAGATATAGCATTCGATAATAGAGCTCAAGATGAGCAAGATAAGGTTGTCTGGCTACCCGCGAAAAATGCGACCGTAGTTGAACCAGAGCTGCATGCGGTCCCTGAGGGTATTCATCACCTGGTTGTACGCGCACGCGATAGGAGAGGCGCTTGGTCGCAGGTGTCGGATGTGCCGTTCATGCTCGACCGGAAACCTCCTGCCATTAAACACGTTATTGATACTGTGACTCACTATAACGGGAGCCGTTTGACACTCACCGTGACTGATCAAGTGGCACCACCTGTTTTAAATACAATTCGGTTTACCTGCCTCGGAACTCCACTTGATTTAAAAACAGCCATTGGATCTTGTACGGTCGCTACAGGAACACTGACCTTTGATTTAGACTGGATCTGGTTGCTACGAGCACAACTTGCAAAAACCAAAGATGGCGCTATCCTTCCCCTCTCAGTGGGGGGAATCATGGATGCTGCAGGAAACGCCTGCCCACCTTTAAAAATCGATATCCCCATTGATTATAAAGCAGACAAACGTCCACCGACCATTTTAACGCCAAAGTTGAGCAAAAATCTGCTCTATGGTGAATTTACACTTAATCAACTCACTCCATTTTTTGATGCGCAGAATCGTGTGGTTGCCAAAACGGTTACGACGCCAGAGGGACGCGTGATTGAAATCACCCCAGAAAACGGCCGAAATGTGTTTATTCGTCATACCTTTGCACCGGCATGGGATCCTGATAAATATCCTTGGCTAGCACTTTCATTCAGAACCATGGATGCCCCGCGAGCCAAGGCCTTCTTTTCACTCGGCTTCAATACAGGAACACGTCGTCCACGTGGAATCAAGGACGCGCACATGTTTGATTTTAATGATACCAATCACTTAAAGTATGTGGTGGGTAGTCTAAATCTTAAGACTGGGATTTGGAATAATGTGATCATCAATGCTAGGGATTTTCTTCGTGACGAAACGGCTGACCGCAAAGAAACCCCGGACATCACCTATTTATCACTCTTTTTTCAGAATAATAAAAACAATGACAACGTGATGCAGATTCGTTCTTTGAGCATACTGGCCTCGTGGGAATCAACCGATGTCATTCCCATTCACGCTTATGACTTAAGTGGCATCAAAGGTTTGGTCGGCCCAAAGGGGCTATACGAGACAACGCTCATCCGGCCTGCTAATCTCTCCAATGAAATTCCTGATCACTCGCACTGGTTCCCCTTCCGTGTAAGTGATCAGCAAGGAAATCTGACAGACACTTGGATGATTCCAATTCCACCTGATTCAAAAAGAACTGAACCCGCTCTGCCAGGGCTATCAAAAATTCCTTTTTAACTCTGATTCATAACCCTTAACCATGAGACACCGATGACACGTATCCTTATTCCTCAATTAGATGCCAATGTAATTGAAGTCACCCTTTCTTGCTGGCGTAAAAAAGTCGGCGATGAAGTCAAAGCGGGTGAGTGTCTTGCTGAGTTGGCAACGGACAAGGCGGCTTATGAACTCGAAGCTCCAGAGTCGGGTATCCTTCTTGCCATTTATGCAGAACCCAAAAGTATCATCCCAACGGGATATATCGTTGGGGTGATTGGTCTCGCTGGTGAGCAGGATGAGACGATCGAGCAAGAGAATGCGGCACACTGTGCTTCAACATGCGGTGCAATTGGATCTTTTGAATCGCGCACACCTGTTGATCGCGGAACGCGTATTCGCGCAACCCCTCGGGTGCGTCGTCTGGCCCGTGAACAGGGGATCGATCTTTCCAAAGTACAATCCGAAACCGGGGCTGAGCTGATTGACGAACAGGTGATTGCCCCCTATCTCAAATCCTGAGGTTAGGTTATGAAAACCGCACTGGTTACTGGCGCTGGAAAAGGGATTGGACGTGCCATCGCTTTTGCTCTCGCGCAAGAAGGATTCCGCATTGCGGTGCACCATTGGTCATCGCAAGAGGCAGCGGAACAAACGGTCAACGACATTCGCACAGCGGGTGGTGATGCGATGACGTTTTGTGCTGACCTGACTGTTCCCGAACAAGTTGAGAACCTCGTCTCGTTAGTTGTGGAGCGATGGGGTATCCCGCACACGCTTGTCAATAACGCAGGGGTCATGTACAGCCAACCTCTCGCGTTTACAAACCTTGAGGCATGGCGTTCAGTTCATGCGGCCAACTTGGACACCGCCTTTCTATTAACTAAAGCACTCATACGCCCGATGGCTCGTCAAAAAGAGGGACGCATCATTTACATCTCATCCGATGCTGGATTTCTCGGTGATCTCATGCGTGCGGCGTATAGCTCATCAAAAGCAGCTCTGTTTGGTCTTACAAAAACTGCGGCACGCGAACTTGCCGCTTCTGGTGTTACGGTCAATGCCGTAGCCCCAGGCTTGATCGCAACGGATATGACGGCGGATATGCCAGAGACGCGCCGCGTCCGACAGCTTGCCGCGATCCCCTTGGGGCGCTTCGGAACGCCAGAAGAAGTTGCCAGTGTTGTTCAGTTTCTCGCCTCTGAACGTGCGTCTTGGATAACTGGACAAATTTTACGAGTCGACGGTGGTTTGTGCATGTCATCCGCTTAAATCATGTTAAACTGTTTTGTGTTGTTTTGATAACCCTGCGTATCTTGGAGTGTGTATAAATGGACAACTCATTGGCTTTAAAATATTTTAAGACCAAATTTGCTTGGCGCGATGTGGCAGATGCGGCAAGAACCACAATCAGGATGGACGAAGGTCAAAAAGAACCTAGCAGTGCTTGGAAGCGACGTATTTTACTCTCTGAACACTCCCCTATCCGCCAAATGACCTTTAAATGGAAGTGGATGAACCTGAAGTATTGGGTCAGTGTTCACTTTGTTCGTCACAAGATTGGGATCGAACATTTTGTCAGTACCCAGCGTAGCGATCGTACCGGCGTCAACCGAGATAGTATGCCTCAAGCCAGTCTGGTCAACCACGAGTGTTTTGCAAACGCCCAAGCCATTATTTTTATCTCGCGTAAGAGATTATGCCGACAGGCGTCACCTGAAACGACGACGGCGTGGAAACTCGTTCTTGAAGAGATTAAGAAACATGAACCGGAACTTTTTAGTATCTGTGTTCCTGAATGTGTTTATCGGGGCTTCTGTCCTGAATTCAAGCCTTGCGGATTTAGTGATACCCCTGCCTTTCAGCAGGCACTGACGGCCTATCGTGGTGATGAATCGAATCGCAAATAGAACTCAATGCTACGAATACATCTCATGGACCTGTCACCACGCATTCAGTCTTGCCAATTCAATAACATTTGATCCAGAGACAGCCACCAAAAACCTCATGAAACAGCTGTCTGAGCTTCATCCTGTTCACGCTGCAAGCGCTCAAGTTCGGTAGCGTCGTGCTCCCACTCCTCACTAAAAACACTGAGTTGATCCTGTACGATTTTCAAACGTTTATTCGTAGAAGCATAATCAGTCTCGGGCGTAGGATTGAAAAGCATGCCTGAGAGTGTTTCCAACTCTTGTTCAAGTGCTGCAATACGCACTTCGGCTTTTGTTACGCGCTCTTTTAAAGCACGAATGAGAGGCTGAAGCTTAGCCCGTGCTTGAGCACGCGCACGACGTAAATCCTTAGCACTGACATTATTTGCGCTATCACGATCATTTTGCTGGGCGTTTTCAATCGCTTTGGGACTCGTTCCCGAATCACGTTGTTCAGACACACTTTTTTCCCGATAATACTCGTACCCACCCGGGAAGCGACGAACGCCCGCTGGTGAAATCTCGATGATCGACGTCACGGTGTTGCGAACAAATTCAATATCGTGACTGACCAAACAAACCGTTCCATCGTACTTTCTGAGAGCTTCTTCAAGCGTCGCACGCCCTTCTAGATCAAGATGAGTTGTGGGTTCATCCAAAAGCATCAGGTTGGGAGGTGCAAGAAAGAGCCTTAAAAATGCCAACCGTATCTTTTCCCCACCACTGAGGACACCTGCCTGCTTGTTAATATCATCAGCAGAAAACCCAAAGGCTCCCAACTGTGAGCGCAAAACTTTCTCAGTCGTATTTGGCGAACAGCGTTTGGCGCATTCGAACACCGAAACATTTGCAGGAACGGTTTCAGAGAACTCTTGTGACAGGTATCCCGGCTGAACTTTGTGCCCCAGCACACACACTCCGGCGGTCGGTGTACGTACCCCAGACAGAATTCTCAACAGCGTGGTTTTGCCCATGCCGTTATAGCCAACAATTGCTATCTTATCCCCCCTTGCAATGCTAAGGTTGACATCATGTAAAATAGGGCGACAGCCATCGTATGAAAAATCAACATGCTCTAATCTCGCAACTTCAGCTCCAGAATGTGGAGCAGGAGCAAGCCTCAAATATCCGGCTGCCAAGCTTCGTTTAGGGACCTTAACGGCTTCCGCTTCAATTTTTTCGATCATCTTCATACGACTCTGCGCCTGAGTCGCTTTTGATGCTTGCGCTTTGAAGCGGTCAACAAACCGTTCGAGTTGATCAATCCGTCGATCCTGATTTGCCTTGGCCGCTAGCAGATTTGCATGACGAATTTCTCGGTCAGACAGATAAAAATCAAGGTTACCATTATACCGTGTAGCGGTGTTGGCGTCTACCTCAACTGTGGTAGAGGTCAGTGTACGTAACAAATAGCGATCATGTGAGATTAACATCAGTGTTCCATCATATCCCGCCAAAAAACGCTGAAGCCAATCCACAGCAGGCAAGTCTAAATAGTTTGAAGGCTCGTCGAGTAACAGTAAATCTGGATGCGAGGCCAGAACACGAGACAGCTCTGCACGCATTTGCCATCCGCCACTGAAACTCTTAAATCGTTTATCAAACTCAGCAACACTAAAGCCAAGCCCCCCAAGGGAAATTTTCACCCGCGTTTCAATTTCATATCCACCCAAATGCTCAAATTCAGTTTGAATGTCTCCAATCTGTCGCAACAGTCGTGCACGCGTATCTTCATCGCTCACACTTGAAAGTTGCGCTTCTAGAGCATGAATCTCCTGCTCCATGCTTGCCAATCCCGGAATACCACGCATCGTATATTCCAGTAGCGTTTCATCTTCATTGTCGGCTTTGAGGTGCTGACGGATATGACCTATTCGAGGTGAGCCCTCAATAATCACGTCACCTGTATCTGGGTCAGCTTCCTCGAGAATGAGGCGAAAGAGTGTTGATTTACCAGACCCGTTAGGCCCGACAATGCCAACACGTTCGCCTTTGTTAACACGAAAACTGACTTGCTCCAAAACCTCCTGCGTACCATAACGCACGGCAATATTTCTAAATTCAATCACGCGCTGTTCACCATCTTGTTCGTCTAAATTATTTTTGAATTAACACACGGAAGCCAACATTATAGACCGGTTGGAAAGCGGGATAACGCCAACGTGAAGCAGAGGTTGCGAACGACAGTCGGTCATTCCAAGAACCTCCTCGAACAACTTTCAGAATGCCTTCTTCGGTAGCTTCCCGTTTATAGGGATAAGGTTGATATTGACTCAGCGTCCACTCGGAAACATTGCCATGCATATCAAATAGTCCCCAAGCATTTGGGTCGAATCGCCCACCAGAGGCACTGTAGTTTACGTTATCCTGATAGCCCGTTTGAGCTCGTCCATAATTCCAGTCGCGAAGTCCTTCATCCGCCAAGTTCGCTTTGAAGTTTTTAAGCTCGGAGCCAAAGGCGAAATCTGTATCGGTTCCCGCACGACAGGCCCACTCCCACTGCGCCTCACTCGGAAGCGTGCAGGGTCGTCCGCTGACGCGTGAGAGCCACGCACAAAACGCCATTGCTTCATTCCATGAGATTCGTATTACAGGGTCCTGGGTGTCATTGATAGGATAACCGCGATTATCCCTGTCTTTATTACGCCCCTCGATGAACCCATTCTCATGCTTGGGATCAAATCGTGCATACTGTGCACAGGTCACCTCCAGTGTGCCCAAATAGAAGGGTTGCTCAATCGTTACCTCGCATAAAGGTTTCTCATCCGAAAAACCGTTTGCACGCCCCATGACAAACTTGCCTGCAGGAATATGGCTGAAGTCCATAAAGACTCCCTCTCCTAAATCAAGCTTCAAAGAGGTCTCACCTGCGGCTTTCTGTGCCGTGATCGCTTGATCCTTTGACATAGGCCATCCGTCTATTTTGATTTGCACAACCGGTTGCTTGTCGCAAACGGGCGGTGGTTCAAATGCACAGATGTCCGGTACTGGACGGATCTCCTCATCCCGATCGTCGATATTGGCATATCGTTTCTTGTACTCAGCACGTAGTCGGATATGCTCCTCATTTGGAGGAAGATTGGATTCGCGCCACGTACCACAGTAAGGAACATTAAAGTCAATCCAAGTATAAAGCGCTTCCCACTCATTCTGCGTTAAGCGCACACCATGATGACCCTTTTTGAGACGTTGGACTAACTCACTGGTATCCGCATCAAACTCGGCCGGTTTGTGCATGTGCAAATCGGCCTCCAACCCTACGCGTCGCACATACTTCTGTAACCGCATGTAAGCTGGGCTATAGCAGTGTGGCTGTTCTTTGAGGTGTCTATTGGCTGGCCCCAGCCACCCCCACCAACTACATTTGGAGGGAATTAACGAAGGATCATAGGGTTGCACCCGTTTATCGCGAAAGTCCTCCATCTTGTAGGGCTGGCCGTTTTTCATGAAGGGTTTGTCGTGATGACACCCCACGCAGCGGCGGTTAAGGATCGGCTGAATCTCGTGTTCAAAAGAGAATCCACGTGTTTCCCCTTGCCAAGGTGTAATGGGAGTTGGCTTGGCACGAGATGCGGTATTGGGTTGCACTGGCGGCACGGTATTTTGCGGCTCATGGCATCCAATACAAGAAGCGGTTTCACCGGGCATGGCTGTATACCAGCTTCGCATTTGCTGCTGCGCTTTACCTTCTGCATCCAGCGGTTGAATAAAAATGGGCGTATTGGCGGGAACACGGAAAAAGGCGGATCCATCCTCATTGACGGGTACGGTGCCTAGAATACGCTTGATATCCCACCCTCCTTCATAGGCGTGCGAATACGTCGCTCCGTTTCCGAAATACCGATAGTGATGTGTCCCAATACGCAAGGCCTTGATAGAACCTTGGGGGTACCCACGCAACCCATCGCCACGATAGATGTCAGAAAGGTAAATTGTTCCATCCTGTTGATTGGGGTTAAGAACCGAGGGGATCACTGGCGGCATTGGTCGTGTCTGTAACGGAATGGGCGTCATGTAGTTGACAAACTGACCATTGTCTTGAATTTCGGCTGATTTGATAGTCGTGACATTGTCATAGATATCAATTAAGCAAAGATCCCACCCTGAGGCAGCATTCATTTGTCGACAAACCAAAAAATAACGGCCAGCACCGATCGCATCTGCTCCCTCAGCAAGGGGATATGGCGCCGCATAGCGAGGCCAGACTTTGGAGATTAAGCGATCCATGATCACAGGTTCAACCGTCTGACCATAACCCGGCAGACGTTGAACCACACCATGGGCTTCTTGACGTCCCTTGCGCGGATCGAGCAACATGACTTCTCCGACACGACTCACACCATGATGTCCCGACACAATACAAACCACTTGGTTCGGATCTTTTGGAATCGCACGCGGCCAATACATGGCATTTGGCCAATAAGAACCACTGCCATAATACTCCATCTGTCCTGAACCATCAGGGTTCATTCGCATCAAGAAGCGAGTGAAAAAGTGTGGCGTATCCGTATACTCCCAACGCGTATAGAGTACGCGTCCATCATTCATGACTGATGGGTTCCAGTTATGATCCTGATCAAAAGCAATTCGACGCTCATGACCTCCCTGTGCATCCATGAGGTGTAAGTTACCAACATTGGGTTCGCCCGTGCACGGCACCCCTTGATAACAGGCATTACAAACTGACAAAAGGTTGCCATCCGGCAAATAGCAACTGTCATAGTGGAACACATTCTCAGGCGCATCGGTTATTTGACGTGGGGGGTTGTTAGTCGCCGATAAATTAAGCTCCCAAAGGGCTTTGCGATCTGAGAAAAGGACGCGTTGCCCATCCCAATGCAGATCATAATTTGAAATAAGTCCTTTATGGACACAACTCAGCGTGCCTGTTGGGCAGACCGGTGAAAGTGTATATAATCCGTCTCCAATGGTATTCGCACCACCCCAGTTAGAGTTAAAGTTGACTTGTCCCAAAGCCACGAGAAGTTTCTCAAAATTAAGAAGCGGCGTATCGAGTAGAGTGGCTTGTTGCAACGCGTGACGGGCCACGACATGTTTTGCCACCCGGATAGGTAGCTCGGCATCTGTTTTGGGTAACGAGCGCAACAATTGCTCACCTTCAACACGACAGTCCTCAATGCGTTTTAACGCAACGGGGCCTTGAGGATATCGGTCACCAAACATCCGTATATGATCCTCAACCGCCAGTCGCATGGAGATAGCTGAAGCCGCACTGGTCATCAATTCACTGACGGAACAAAGGTTGAAGTAGACTGACTGTGCCTCCGCAGGCGTTTGCGCAGGTTTAGTCGCCTGCACTTCTTTTAACCACGTCTCTATCTGCTCCCGATGGGAGAGCAAGGCCTGTACTAGAATCCCCTCTTTTAATGCCAGTTTTTCCTTAACGGTTTGCATCATAACTTCTGAAGCCTGATTGAAACCCATGGTCAGGAACTCTGACTGACACCCTGGAACCCAGCTATATCGATAACGATACGTTTCGCCGGGAACAAAAATATCGACGCCAGCTTGCCATTCCGAAATAAGTTTCTTTTCTGGTGTGGTAGAACAGGCCACGAGCGTACGGCGAGCTAAATCAAGCCTCCGGGATGAGCGGATCCAGCTATGTCCAACCGGAGACTTTTGATTTTCAGTAGAAATCTGAAAGTAAAAACGGCGAAGCCCTGTTGGGTCCGGACGAAGAACCATCATGAACTGATTTGCAGCAGACCGTAGTTGCAACTTGTAGTTGTCGTCCAACATCGGCCAATCACGTTGTTCATTACGGCGGTTACGTCCTGGATGCCACTGTGTATATCCAGCACCCAGAGTAATATCGACCTTTGCAGACTGAACATTGTTTTTTTCAGCCACTGCAATCGGGCGGATAAGAATAAAGGCATCCTCTGAACCGGCTGCTTGATAATGGGTTAGATCACAGATTTCACCATCTTTAAAATTAGGGCAAGCTTGCCAAGAATGACTTCCCTGATCATCTTTCAACGGCGTTTGCAGATCAATCAATTGATAATCATTAACCACCTTTTCAATGATCGGCGAGTCCTTTTTTAACGGCCCCAGCACATACCATGCATCGATGCCAACCCCCTCAAGCGCAGGAGAAAAAGCATCATACTGTTTTTCCCACGCATGAATCCTCTCCATATTATGCAGCATGGTTTCAGAAAAACTCTCACGCAACTCAAATGCGGGTTGCTCTTGGGGCAAGGTCTTCGCGCTGTCCGCCGCACACACGCACTGACTCGCGAAGCCGATCATCAGACAGGCGAACAACCGCCTGAACGTGCGTATCTTCTTCAACATCATGACAATTTCTCCTAATGCAACCGTTGAGTCCCAAGAGGTCTCAACTGATCTGATCCCCACCTTACGGCTTGATATAGACTAAATTCGTGCAAACCAGATTAACATCGTGTTTAACAGGCCAAACGGTACGCTCTGGGCTGGCGTAAAGCCCCATTTTTTCAATCGGTAACGGGTTAACCCCTTTTTGTAGCACAGGTGATTCCGTTTTAAAACGATAGTCATCTTTTGAGGCATTTACAAAAAGAGGGTCAATATCAGATACGTTATTTTCAACGAGCCATGAATGCTCAGTTCGCGGATAACTTTTATAGTTCACCATCCACGTCTCGGCCCCACCCCAAATGACATTATGCTCAACACGCGTACGCGTTTCTGGCGGACGCAAGGTTTTGTCACGGATTGAATTACGAAAGGCAAGTAACCAAGGATACCGCTGTTGCCACACCGAATCTTCAACTGGCGTCTCAAAAAGGACGCGAGGCATCTGTTCGTGTACTCCCTTTGGCGGTGTTACCGAAGCAGGTGTTTCATAGGTCTGCCATCCTGAAATGGCAGGGTAGCACGAGACAAAAACATTGTTTTCAATCACGTTGCCAACCGCAGAGAGTGAAATACCTTCGGCAACACGGACAATTAGATTTTGGGTCATGATAATGCCTGCAGCACCATCATCCAGCATGATCGCACGATTGCGTTGTGCCCTAGGATTATAAATATCGTGAATGTAGTTGCCGTGAATAACATTACCCACCAATGTCCAATCACGACCAGTATAAAAAGCACCCATCTCTCCCGACGTTAGACAGACACTGTGGATTTCGTTGAAGGACATACTATTTTCACGACCACCAAACAGAATTGCGACATGGGGACCATTGTGAATCAAATTGTGAGTAACGCTGTGACCACACCCACTTATCTGTATGGCTGCGCCATAGGTCATGCTAAACCGCGCGTAATCATGAATGTGGTTGTTGTCGTAAACATGACCACAGTGAATGAGTTGATTGACATCGCCTCCATACGATTTGATACCGCCATCCCCTAAATGCGTCATTTCGCATCCTGCGATTCGGTGGTTCTTTCCTTTTGAAACAATCACAGCATGAGACCCGATGTTACGCAATGTACACTTGGCAATGGTTACGTTTTCACCCTGCTCAATATGAATCGCCTGATCTCGACAGTTTTCAAAAATCAATCCGTTAAACTGAATATTGGAGACCTTATCAAGATAAATAAGCTGTTGTGCAACCGTTACTTCAGCCCGTCCCTGTGCCGCATCGTCTGGTGGCCAGAAATAGATTTTTCCGCTTAACCGGTCCAGATAGTACTCGCCCGGCTGGTCAAGTTCACAGAGCAAATTGTACCCAAACCAGTAACCGCCCTTACGAAAGCCGTAGTTACTTCCAGGAACTCGCTGTCTAATCGTTTTTGTTGCGACATCGATTGAAGCAAACGAGATTGCGCAGGCGGCCCAATCATGCGCCCAATAGCCTTGTCCACGGGGATCATTCTCGACCGCCCAAAGAGACGGATTCTCTTCGGCATAAGTAAACGTGTTTCCTTTGGGCCCCTCGGGAATATCTTGCACTCGAACAAACCCTTTATTCGGCCAACGAGCCAGAGTTAAGAGTTCATCTTTGTAAACTAATTGCAAGCCTGCGGACGGCGATGCCGATGAACCAACGGGTTCAACTCCGTAATTATATAAGTTTTGTTTAGGAAGAGAAACAACACGAACTTTATCACGTGCAACCTGCGGCAGGCGTTCACGAATTTGCGGATCTTTAACCGCTTCCGATTGCCACAACACCACGCCCCCTGTTATGCGCACAGATTTTCCAGGTTCAGCGGTATAGAGAATGGGATAAGCCTCTGTACCTGAATCCTGCTCTGTAAAAATAACGGGCTCTGATTGTTCATAACGTCCAGCAAGCAGAACAACTTTAACAGGGCCATTCGGGAGCGTGTCGTTCTGACGCATCCGACGTAGTGCGTCACGTGCACCAGCAACCGATGCCAGAGGCCCATCACTTTTTTTTTCGTTGTGGGAGCGTATGTTTCCACTCCACGTATCACACCCATTGGGAGCTACATAAAGGGTGATTCCCTCAGCTTGGATCTGTGTCCCAACAAATATGCTTAACAGCATTATCAACGCTCTGAAATACTTCATAGAATCCCCTTGTTTATGATCCCCAAAATACACTCTTTATAAGTCAAACAGTCATTATGTAGGTGAAAGTTGCAAGGAGTCAATACTGAAGATTCATTCGCGAGCTTTAAACGTTTGGGAACCTGTTAACTCTCATGATTACACGACTAAGACAGGCTCTCAGAGCGAGGAGCGAATGGCCTCAGACGACAGACCAATGAGTAACCAAATCGACAATCGCATCCAACGCTTCAGCCTCAGGCAGGATGCGTTGTTGCTCTCCGCGCACAAAAAGCGCAAAGGTTCCTTTCCCTCCGGCAACTGCAATATCAGCACCTTTGGCTTCGCCGGGTCCGTTAACCACGCACCCCATAACCGCCACATGTGGCCGTGGCGCATGCGGGTGTTCCGTGTAAAACCGTTCTAGGCGTTCCTCCACATGCGTGGCTAACCCGGCAACATCCACGCGTGTTCGACCACATGTCGGGCACGAGGTCACCGAAGCGCCCGGCGCACGTAACCCAACACTACGAAGCAATTCTACGCCCACACGGACCTCTTTACTCAACAGATCTGTCAACGAGACACGAAGGGTGTCGCCCAACCCTTCCAGTAGCAATGTGCCTAACGCGACACACGAACGAACTGTTCCTGGAAGGAATGTCCCGGCTTCAGTCACACCAAGATGTAAGGGGTATTCAGTTTGTTCAGCAAGAAGACGATACGCAGCTAACGTGCGGGGCACATCCGAAGCCTTGACCGAAATTTTAATTTCATGATAATCCTCAGCTTCCAACAGTGCCACATGTCGCATCGCACTCTCAACCAGCGCTTCGGCGGTGGCAGAACCATAACGGACAAGCAGATCTTTTTCAAGAGAACCACCGTTAACACCAATACGAATCGGTACACAACGTTCTCGCGCCGCCTGAACGACAGCCCTTACGCGTTCCGGGCCGCCAATATTCCCGGGATTGATTCGCAATCCGTCAGCGCCTGCCGCAATCGACGCTAGCGCCAACCGATAATCAAAATGAATGTCAGCAACCAAGGGTACGGGTGAATGGGCACGGACACGACGGAAGACATCGGCCGCTTCTTGGTCTGGAACCGTCAAGCGAACAATATCACATCCTAAAGATGCGACTTCATGAATCTGACGTACCAACGCATCCTCATCATGCGGATTGGCATTGGTCATGGTTTGCACACTAACCGCTGCCCCACCACCAATCGCTACATCTCCAACATGAATGCGTCGCGTCTGAGATCTGAGATGTTTCATCTGCCAATTACCTCTCAGCTGAACTTGCGGGCTGATTTGTGGAGACACCCTCTTCCTGCGAGACGTTTTGTAACACTTCGCGAATTTTGCGTGTGTAACGAACCTGCCTGACAATATCACGATAGAAAAGCAGCACCATCAATCCGATCAAGATCACAGCAAAGGCATTAACCAAGACGGCAACAACTTTGGGATGCGGTTTACGACGGGTGACCAATTCGTAAAGCGCGAACATAATGTGCCCACCATCCAAGACCGGAAAAGGTAACAAATTGAGAATTGCGAGGTTGACGCAAATCATTCGCAAGAAGCCCAGCGCATCCATCATGCTCCCGCGAACGGTATGGTAGAGCCCAATCACAATCGCGACGGGTCCTCCGACATTCTTCGCGACAGCCTGACGCTCTCCCTTGGATTCAGGAACAACCAATGCCTTAAGAACACGCACAACCGAGAGTGCATCCCAACGGAGTTGTTGCCAAGGAGAGCGATACATCATCCAAGGTTTCACCAGTTCTGACTCATCCTGCCATGCAATTCCGATTAAAAACCGTTTGGCAGTCTCATCGTAACGAGGTGTCACGGAGATATTCAATCGATCCTTGTTGCGCTTAATATCCAGCGTAACCGGCACCCCTTTGTTGTCACGAATCATCGAGGAGAAGTTGTAAGCCCCCATCACGGGCATTTCATTCGCCGCGACAATTAAATCTCCTCTTTGTAAACCGGCCAATGCGGCAGGTGATCCCGCTTGAACAGTGGATACCACACAGGGCGCTTCGGGAAGCACGCCATTCAGCATTCGCAGTTCAATAATGTTATTCGTTTGAAAAGGCAATTCGAGGGTTAGGTTCTCCTTCCCACGTTGAACGAGAAAAGATGCGGAACCAGACTCACCCACAAGCTGAAACTCTACTTGAAGATCATTCCAGTTTTGCACCTGTTTGCCATTCAGAGTCAGAATGCGATCGCCTGGACGTAACCCAGCGGTCCACGCCTGAGAATTCTGAGTGACCTCCCCAATCAATGGTGCCACGACGCCTGTGTGAACACCCGGTGTTAAATAGATGACGTAAGCGAGTATAACCGCAAGCACCACATTGCCAAACGGGCCAGCGACTGAAACCAGAATCCGTTTCCATGCCGAAACATCCGGAAGTTCCTCAGTTGCTTCATCTGTCGTGTGCGACTCTCCTTGCACTTTCTCCATACCAGAAGGATCTAGTTGCGGTAAGGCCACATAGCCACCAAAAGGAATACAGCCAATCTTATAAGCAATTCCATTAACTGTTTTTTTCCATAGTGCAGGACCAAAACCAATTGAGAAAGCATCAACTTGAAGTCCCAACAAACGTGCAGCTAGAAAATGGCCGAATTCGTGGATGAAAATAGCCAGACTGAACAACAACGCAACACAAAGTCCTGCAAGAATTGACCAAAACAGTTCCATTTTTAAACCTTTTTTATCGCCAACACTGATTGCAGTGCGGCAAAAACCTCATCGTTTATATGCTTCAATACATGTGCGCGCCGCCTGACGTGCCCACGCATCAGCGTCAACCACTGCGTCCAGATCCAGACAGGGCACACAAGTATGGCGCTCCATCACCTCTGACACAATTCGCCATATTCCGGCAAAAGTGATTTCTTCATTCAGAAAAGCTTCAACTGCAACTTCATCAACGGCATTCAGTACGGCGGGCATCGTCCCGCCTTGCCGAGATGCTTCTCGGATCAGTCCCAAACAGGGAAAACGAGCCTCATTCGGTGCAAAGAAGTTCAAGCTACCTTGACGTGCCAGATCCAGTTGCGGCCATGAGGCACGCTTTCTTTCCGGCCAAGTCAGTGCATACTGAATGGGAAACCGCATATCGGGTAGTGAAAGTTGCGCCAGACTCGAGCCGTCAACAAAAGTCACAAGTGAATGCACAATGCTCTCAGGATGCACCAGTATATCGATCACATCCACCGGTAAATTAAAGAGCCAGTGTGCCTCTAGTATCTCAAGTCCCTTGTTCATCATGGTGGCAGAATCAATGGTGACTTTACGTCCCATCTGCCAGCGTGGATGATCCAGTGCTTGAGCAGGTGTCACCTGGTCAAAATTAATTTGCTCGTTCTCAAAAAAAGGACCCCCAGAGGCGGTTAACGTCAATCGTGCAACGCGATTTTCCACTCTGGTTTTGTCCCCTGCTTGACGAACACAAGCCACGGGTGATTCGGGAATTTGCAAACATTGAAACAGAGCACTGTGTTCACTATCAACGGGGAGCAGTCTGACACCTGTTTTTTCACGGCATCGCATGACCAGTTCACCGGCAGAGACTAAAACCTCTTTGGTCGCCAGCGCCACATCGTGTCCTGCCATCATCGCAGCCAAGACTGGACGTAACCCTGAAAGCCCAACTAACGCACACAAAACAGTATCTGCTTGCGAGAGTGCCGCTAAGTTAACAACCCCTTCAACGCCACGCCATACCTCAATCCCATGCGGGCGTGCTAACACCTCTGCCTCGCGTGCTGCGACCGGATCAGCCACGGCAATCACGCGCACATTAAACTGTAAGGCTTGATCCAGCACGCGCGTGACGTGCGTGCGCGTTGCAAGCCCCACTACGCAAAACTGATCAGGCAGGGCTTCCACAATCTTCAGCGCATTTTCACCGATTGATCCGGTGCTGCCGAGTATAACAACAGATCTCATGGCGACACCGATTGACCAACAAACCAAGCGAGAAAGAAATAAAGAACAGCTGGCGTGAAAGTCAGACTGTCGAACATATCGAGAATGCCCCCTGCCCCACCCGGCAATAGACCGGCCGAGTCTTTGATATCAACCGAGCGTTTAAACATCGACTCAACCAGATCACCCAACACCCCCACCATGCCAAGTACCAGCCCCAATACAAGGGCGTGTGATACAGTTAAATCGACCAAAGGACAGCGCGGTAGCCATTCACAGCGTTGTGACATGGTTACAAGCCCAACACTGACTGCCATTGAAAAGATCAAACCGCCAACAAGTCCTTCCCAAGACTTTTTGGGAGAGATGCGAGGAAACATTTTATGGCGACCGAAGGTCATGCCAACAGCAAAAGCACCCACATCACTGAACTTAACCACTGCAGCTAGAAAAGCAGCGAGAAAGACACCACTACGTGCGCAGGGAATCTCAAACATGGTGTCGCCACCCCACTGTGCGAGTCGAATAAAGAAGCTGAGCATAAACGGCAAATAGAAAAAGCCCAGCAACGTCACGCCAATATGCTCAACAGGTTTATCAATACGTGCGTCAAATAGAACACGCAAAAGTAGTGCAAAAACCAACATGGCTACTATTAGCGTTTCAAATTGGTGACCGACCGGAAGCCTTCCGGCAGCCAAGGGTGGATAAGCGTAACATGCAAAAAGCCATGTGATTCCCATTGCCATTCCACAATTACGACTGAGCGGATATCCTTTCCGTTTCATCATCTGGTAGAACTCGTTCTGACAGAGACAAGACATGACCAACAAGACGCCAAAGAGAAGCCATCCTGGCATATAACAGAGCCCGAGCAACCAGGCAGCACCCACGAGGATTCCGGTTATAATCCGACGCGTCATCACAAGCGCACCTCCTGTTCCAAAACGGGTGTGATCCCACCAAAGCGGCGTTCTCTTTTGGCAAAATCATTTAAGGCGGCCTGAAAATCGTCTTCGTTAAAATCAGGCCAAAACACCGATGTTACATAAAATTCGCTGTAAGCACACTGCCAGAGTAAAAAATTACTGACCCGCATTTCACCACTGGTTCGAATGATCAAATCAGGATCTGGAATATCCGGCGCATAGAGGTGCGCGGCGATCGTTTGTTCATCAATGTCGTCAACCGTCAGCTCCCCGACACGTACTTTCTCGGCAATCAGACGCGCGGCACGCGTTAACTCTGTGCGACCGCTGTAACTCAACGCAATAATCAGTTGGCGTTCAAATCCGGCTGAATTCTGCTCGACTCGCTCTAGTGCATGAATCAACCGAGGAGAAAGATCTTCACGTCGTCCAATCACGCGTAAACGTACCTGACGTTCAATCAATTCGTGTTCATACTTTTCGAGAAAGACGCCAAGAAGTTTCATCAGACCGGCAACTTCAGATTTTGGTCTGCCCCAATTTTCCGTACTAAACGCATAAAGCGTGAGGTAGCGTACGCCAGCGTCACGACAATAGTTCAACACACGCCGCACCGCTTCAGAGCCAGCCTCATGACCTGCCAGACGTGGTTTGTCATGCTGCTTTGCCCATCGTCCGTTACCATCCATGATGATAGCCAGATGCGTTGGCACTCTTTTCAACTGTTCTTCCACCAAACTCCCTGCTAATGGTGATTTTAGGGAACCCGCTTTTGCTTGCTACGAAACCTTCACTGCTTCTGTTTGTTTAAAGTCCCATGCGCAACGTCGTTTCACGAGCAGGCCCTACGGAGAGTACGCCAATGCGTCCACCGATTAACGAAACTAAACGTTCAACATACGCACGTGCTTTTAGAGGCAACTCCTCGTAACGCGTAATATGGCTGGTCTGCGATTGCCATCCGGGCATCTCCTCATAAACTGGTTTACAGCGTGATAGTACACTCAAGTCCGCAGGAAAGGTTTCGTAGCGTACACCGTCATCACGTTCATAAGCGGTGCAAATTTTGATACTCGGCAATTCATCGAGCACATCCAGCTTCGTCATGGCCCAAAAATCGACCCCGTTAACTATTGCGGAATACCGTCCAACTACAGCATCAAACCATCCGCAACGACGCGGCCGACCGGTCGTGGCGCCAAACTCACCACCCTTTTTACGCAGGTGTTCACCCGTGTCGTCCAGCAATTCAGTCGGGAAAGGTCCTTCACCAACACGCGTGGTATAGCATTTAATAACACCTACAACCCGGTCAATTCGGCGTGGTGAGAGCCCCGACCCAGTACACGCACCGCCTGCGGTGGGGCTGGAGGATGTTACAAACGGATAGGTTCCAAAATCGATATCCAGCATTGTGCCTTGGGCACCTTCCAACAAAATACTTTTGCCAGCACGATCAGCCTCATTGATCAACGCCACGGTGTCGCTGATATACGGCGCTAAGGCAACAGACATTTCAGCATAGGCGGCCTGCATTTCTGCCACATCCAGCAACGGGGCTCCCCAAGAGGACAGGGTTTTATTGGCTGCTTCTGTTTCGGTTTTGACGGTTTCCATAAAATGATCACACAGAAGATCTCCAACACGCAATCCCGTACGGCCCATTTTCGCGCCATACGCCGGACCAATACCCCGTCCCGTGGTTCCTATCTTCTTATTTGCAGGACGACGCGCTTCATCAGCCGCATCCAAAGCCCGATGCCAACGCATCACCATGTGCGTACGATCACTGATAAAAAGACGTCCCGTAGGGTCAATTCCTTGTGTCCGCAACCCTTCTATTTCCTTTAATAAATCAAAAGGATCCATCACCACGCCGTTACCGATCAGACACTGCTTGCCGGGATGAAGAATGCCTGATGGAATCAGATGCAAAACATACTTCTGCCCATCCGCAATAACCGTGTGCCCTGCATTACTCCCGCCTTGGAAGCGAACAATTAGATCAGCCTGACTTGTCAGAACATCGATCACCTTGCCTTTGCCCTCATCACCCCACTGCGCACCCACTAAAACTGTATTAGGCATAAAATCTCCAAATGGAAAAAGCTTCGCGCCAGTCCTTCCGGCACAACGGATGAACAGTATACCCGATTAGCTAAGGTTGGAGCAACCCTTGAGCGCGAATTGTGTGATTCCTTGCAACGACATCCGCTGATCTCAATAGTCGTGACAATCACTTGTGCCCATCCACAGCATGGTGCTCACCCAATGTTTCTCCCCCCCGCTTTAAGGCATCTCACCTTAGCGATACCCCTTAACACATCTGAAAACAGGGTACAGAATTCTTACGACGGGCAAAAAGGTTAATGTGGTTTACAGGCATAGTGAGTATGTAACAAGTGATGAGATTTGGATCCATTCGGTTTACCGAGATATTCCTTATACAGTGTTTGAATATCCGGATTCTCATGTGATTTGCGAATTGCTTTGCTCTCATCCTCGCTATAAATGGCAGCGATACGCTTTAACCGCACGGAATCATCGGTAAAACGCGGTTGGCCCCCGCCACCAATGCACCCTCCAGGACACGTCATGACCTCAATAAAATGATAAGAAGAGCCATGGGTCGTAATATGTTCCAGCAATCGACGCGTGTTCCCCAACCCGTGAGAGACGGCAACATTCAGAGTGATTCCTTCAAGAAAGGACCACTCGGGTTTTACATCGGTGATTTTAAGAGATGCTTCTTTGACACCTGTTAAGCCAGCGAACGCCGCAACGTGTAGATTGTCAACGGGCAACGAACGTCCCGTCACGATTTCATATGCGGTACGCAACGCAGCCTCCATGACACCGCCAGTATTGGCAAAAATATCCGCAGCGCCGGATGAAAGGCCGAGGGGGGCATCCATGGACTCATCAGGCAAGGTCTTAAAATCAATACCAGCTTCTTTAATCATCTTGGCGAGTTCTCGTGTGGTCAGAACATAATCGACATCCTGTGTGCCACTGGAGTTCATCTCTGGACGTTGCGCTTCAAATTTCTTGGCTGTACAGGGCATCACCGAAACCACCACGAGTTCCTCGGGTTTCTTGCCAATTTTTTCAGCATAATAACTTTTCGCAACCGCACCAAACATTTGTTGGGGCGATTTGCAAGTGGAGATATTTGGCAGAAATTGAGGGAAGTAAAACTCCGCAAAATTTATCCACCCAGGTGAACAGCTCGTAAACATAGGTAGGGCCACGGGTTGTTTATCCTTGAGCGCCTGCTTCAAGCGTGAAAGCAGTTCTGTACCCTCTTCCATGATGGTTAAATCCGCTGTAAAATTAGTGTCAAACACACCGTCGAAACCAAGACGACGTAAAGCCGCAACCATCTTATCTGTCACACGCGTACCAGGTTCATAGCCAAAACACTCTCCTAACGCCGCACGAATCGCAGGCGCTGTTTGCACGATCACATGTTTTTTGGGGTTCTCTAACGCCTGCCAAACTTCGGCAATCGCGCTTTTCTCAACAATGGCACCTACTGGACAAATGGCGGCGCATTGACCACACTGTACGCAGGCCACGCTATCTAGATCGCGCGTAAAAGCAGGGCCAATGACGGTTTGGAATCCACGACCTTGAGGAAAGAGCGCGCCAACCCCTTGAACCTCATTGCAAATTGAGACGCATCGGCGACACTTGATGCACTTGGCATTATCACGCACAAGACCGGGTGTTGATGCATCCACATGCTCTTTCGCCCGAAGACCCTCAAAGGGGATTATCACCACCCCCATCTCCTCGGCCAGCGCACGCAATTCACAGTCGCTGCTGCGGTCGCATGTGGGACAGTCGCCATCATGCTCCGAGAGTAGCAACTCCACCACCTGCCGACGTGCAGAGCGTGCTTTGGCACTGTGGGTCCGAATCACCATTCCTTCCGAAACAGGGGTGGAACAGGCCGCCATCAGGGTTCGCGCTCCTTCTACTTCTACTAGACACACCCGGCACGCACCAATCGGTTCTCGGTGTTCCAGATTACAAAGCGTGGGGATTTTAACACCGATCTGTTTGGCGGCTTTTAAGATCGTGGTGCCTTCCGGCACCTGAATAGTTTGTAGATTAACGGTCACGTTTAACATGAGCGTACTCCGGGTTAAGTGTTCTCACATTCACAGGGTTGTTTACCGTAATCGCACCGCAGACAGCGTTTTGCTTGACGTATTGCAGTGGTTTCATTCCACGGTTGTTCCACTTCCGTAAAGTTCTGACGGCGCTTTTCCAGCGCAATCGTAGGCAAGTGTTCACGAGCATAGGGAACAGGGTCTGCATTCGGATCAAAGGAAGCCCCACGATCCTGATATCCACGCCAAAAGGCATGTGTCTCACCGCTCAACATTGTGTCAATCGCTACGGCAGCTCGTTCACCCGCCGCGATGGCTTCGACAACAGATGAAGGCCCTGAAGCAACGTCGCCTCCCGCAAACAGCCACGGAAGCGATGTCGCACCACTTCGGGGATCTGTTGCAATCCATCCCCGTGAATTCAATGCCACGGGTAGACCACCCGTCAAGGCCGTCGTATCCAGAGCCTGACCAATGGCAACAATCACCTGATCCGCACAAATCAACTCACCCTCGGTATCTTTGGTTTCTTCAGGACGACGCCGTCCCGAACGGTCGAAATCACCCAGCCGCATGAGTTTACAGCGAACGCCTGTGACGTGACCTCCCTGAGTCTCAAAAGCTACGGGGTGAATCAACGTCCGCAACGTCACACCCTCCTGAAGCGCTTCTTCAATCTCCTCAGCATAGGCGGGCATCTCCTCTCGAGTCCGGCGATAGAGAACGGTCACGCTCTCAGCACCAAGACGAATCGCTGTACGCGCAGCATCAATTGCCGCATTTCCACCGCCAATCACCACCACCTGCTTGCCCACCGGAACAGATCCGCGAATATTATACTGACGTAAAAACTGCATGGCTTCAGTCACACCCTGAGCATCTGCACCCGGCGTTTGATCAAGCGGTACGCCAAGCGCTGCACCGACAGCCAAAAACACAGCGTCTGCCCCCTGATTTTTCAGCTCAGTGAGTGTGATATCACGGCCCAATTTACGACCGGTTTCGATGTTTACCCCGAGATGTTCAATCATTCGGACTTCTCGAGCCAATTCCTCACGAGGCAAACGATAGGCTGGAATCGCTTGCACCAGCATGCCGCCGGGACGGGGTTCTGCCTCCAAAATAATCGGTTTGTACCCCAGACGTGCCAAAAAATAGGCACATGATAAACCCGCTGGGCCCGCACCGACGATCACAACTTGTTTTTCAGCATTGGTTGTGTTTTCGCGTACCTCCGGAAGCTGAATCGTAACCTCTTGATCTACCATGAACCTCTTGATTCCACGAATGGCCACCGGCTCATCCAGCGATGCCCGACGACACTTTTCCTCGCAGGTGTGAAAACAGACACGCGCACAAACCGATGCGAATGGATTGCGCTCACGATGTAGCCGCAACGCTTCGGCGTAGCGCTTGTCGCCCACCAAAGAGACAAAACCAGGGACATCCACACCCGCTGGGCAGGCGCTCAAGCATGGCGCACGCACGAGCTCAGCGCAAACACCGGCACGACAATGCCGATCACGAATGTGTTCCTCATACTCCTGTCGAAAGTGGCGAATGGTTGAGAGCACCGGATTAGGCGCGGTCTGTCCGAGTCCGCAAAGAGAGGAACTTTTGATAAACTCACCGAGTTCCTCTAAGCGCTCAATATCACCTTCTTCACCATGCCCGGCACAGATCCGGTTGAGAATTTCGAGCATCCGACGTGTTCCGACCCGACAGGGCACACATTTCCCACACGATTCCTCTTGGACAAACTCAATGAAGAATCTCGCCACATCAACCATGCAGGTATTTTCATCCATCACAATTAAGCCACCGGATCCCATGATCGCCCCAAGATCAGCCAATGTTTCATAATCAAGGGGGACATTGAGATTCGCGCGTGGAATGCATCCGCCTGAGGGACCACCGATTTGAGCGGCTTTAAAGTGACGATTGTTGCGAATACCTCCACCAATATCAAAGATCACCTCTCCCAAAGGCGTACCGATCGGTACTTCAACTAAACCTGTTTTGCAAACAGCACCAGCCAGTGCAAACACCTTTGTGCCCTTACTCTTAGCGGTTCCCATGTCGCTATACCACGCCCCCCCATTCAGAAGAATGGCGGGAACATTCGCATAGGTTTCAACATTGTTGAGCACCGTGGGTTTACCCCACAACCCTTTTTGGGCTGGGAACGGCGGGCGGGGTCGGGGTTCACCACGTTTCCCCTCGATGGACGCAATCAAGGCTGTCTCTTCGCCACAAACAAAAGCTCCAGAGCCCATACGGATCTCTAGGTCAAAGTGAAAGTCTGTACCGAGAATTTTTTGACCTAGTAAATGACAGGCGCGTGCTTGTTGAATAGCTGTGTTGAGTCGTTCGACTGCCAACGGATATTCAGCACGCACATAGACATATCCCTGCTGCGCA